>JBAQJU010000259.1:0-83320 GCA_049300475.1 Terriglobales bacterium
CTCAGTGACGTTTACGCCATGGGCGGAAAGCCCCTGACCTCGCTCGCCTTAGTCTGCTTCCCCGACAAAGGCGACATCGAAATTCTCGAGCGCATTCTCGCCGGCGGCCTGTCCAAGATGATCGAAGCCGGATGCACGGTAGTCGGCGGCCACAGTATCCGCGACGAAGAAACAAAATTCGGATACGCAGTGACCGGCGTAATCCATCCCAAGCGTGTGTTGGCAAATCAAGGCGCGCAACCCGGAGACCGCCTGCTATTCACAAAATCTCTAGGCACAGGTGTGATCTCCACGGCAATCAAGAAAGGCACAGCCAGGCAAAGCTGGATCGACGCAGCAGTCAAGTCAATGACAACTCTAAATAAAGCCGCCGCCGAAGTGATCGCGAGCAACGAACAGCGAACGACCGTCCACGCCCTCACCGACGTCACCGGCTTCGGCCTGATCGGCCACGCCCGCGAAATGGCGCTCGCCTCAAACGTGGGTCTCATACTCAACCCGGCAAAGGTCCCCATCCTCGAAGGCGCCCTCGACTGCATCCGTGCCGGCTATATTCCCGGAGGCCTCAAGGCCAACCGCGAGTTCGCGGAATGTCTGGTAGGTTACGCCGATAATGTGCCCGAGGAGGTCCGCACTCTTCTCTACGATCCCCAGACCGCCGGCGGATTGCTGATCGCAGTCGCACCCGAATCCGCTGCCCCGCTAACCCGCGCGCTGCAAGATGCCGGAGTCCCCGCAGTCGAGATCGGCGAGGTCGTGCCTGCAGGCAAACCGCTGATCTTCATTCGCTGAATCTCCGCGTTATTCCTCCCGAATCATCCCCCAGATAATCGCCAGATGGTGGTCATCATGTTCCGCCACAAAAAATAAGTGATCGACCAGTCGCATCGGCGCCTTCAGGCGTGGGTGCACCAACACACGCCCAAATAGCGCTGCGTCGATCTTCTCAACACGATCCGCCATCTCGATCCGTGCTCTGCGGAAATCCGCGAGAATCTTCTCCAACGCGCGATCGTTGAATTTAGCCTCAAAAGTTCCCCGATTACTCAAATCCGCCACCGAGAGTTCGCTTCGTCCAGCCACGTAATCTTCCACGCGTGCCATCCAGAGCGGTTCAAGATCAAGCAAGTGCCCCGCATGTTCCTGCGCCGACCACGTGCCCTGCGCCGCCCGCACCATGCGTTCGGCCGGACATCTCCTCACGTGTTCCTCAAGCCGCGCCGGAGTGCCACGCAGACGCATGCACAGATCGGGGTACAATTCGACAGGAAAAGAAAAATCGAACTTGCGTTCATACCAGTTTGCGACTTGCCAGTTTGCAATTTGCGCCATAGGGATATTCCGGATAATGTGAAGCCCGAGTCGAAGTGCTGTCAGAATACGGAGTGTAAACTTTTTGTGCGGGCAGCACGGGAAAAAACGCTGGTCTTGTTTCGTTCGCCGCCTTCGCTTCATCTAAGCGGTGGCCGTACCACGGCTGTTTCTCTATACAGGAGTCATACATGAGATCCCTCGAACTAGGCCGCTCCGGCCTGCAGGTTTCCGCTCTCGGCCTCGGCTGCATGGGCATGTCTGAATTTTATTCGGGGCGCGATGACGCCGAATCCATCGCCACCATTCACCGCGCCCTCGAACTCGGCATCACTCTACTCGACACCGCCGACATCTACGGCCCCCACACCAACGAAGAACTGGTCGGCCGCGCCATCAAGGGCAAACGCGACCAGGTTGTGCTAGCGACCAAGTTCGGCATCGTCCGCGATCCCGCCAATCCGCAAATTCGCGGCGTGAATGGCAAACCTGACTACGTAAAGAAGGCCTGCGAAGCCAGTCTCCTGCGGCTTGGCGTCGATCACATCGATCTCTACTATCAGCATCGCGTCGACCCCGATACTCCCATTGAAGAAACCGTGGGCGCCATGGCCAACCTGGTTGAAGAAGGCAAAGTGCGCTATCTCGGATTGTCGGAGGCCAGCGTGCAGACTCTGCGCCGCGCCGTCGAAGTGCATTCCATCGCGGCCCTGCAAACCGAGTACTCGCTCTGGACGCGCGATCCCGAACAGGAGATCCTTCCCACCTGCCGTGAGCTGGGAATCGGCTTTGTCGCCTATAGTCCGCTCGGCCGCGGCTTTTTGACCGGACAGTTCAAGAGTTTCGACGATCTTCCCTCCGACGACTACCGCCGCCTCACGCCACGCTTCCAGGGAGAAAACTTTCGGAAGAATCTGAATCTGGTGAAAAAGGTTGAGGAGATCGCGGAGGAAAGAAAATGTCAGCCCGCGCAACTCGCGCTCGCCTGGGTGCTGGCGCAGGGCGGCGACATCGTGCCCATTCCCGGTACCAAGCGCCGCAAGTATCTTGAGCAAAATGTCGGCGCGTTAGACGTGGAACTCAGTGCCGACGATCTGCGCCGCCTCAACGAAGTCTTCCCCTTCGGAGCGGCTGCCGGCGAGCGTTATCCCGAACACATGATGCACCTGGTCAACGCGTAAGACGCACCGCCTTCCAGTTGTCATGCTGAGCGGACAGGAACTCGCGAAGCGAGGTCCAGCGGAGTCGAAGCGCCCCTACTCCCTGCACCGACCTCGGCGGATATTGCGTGATTGCAGGAGGCCAACCAACCTATCCCCCCAGCATCTTGTTCGCTTCCGCATACGGCATGGCATCGGCAAGCACGTCATACGAGCCAGCTGATTTCAGTTCCTCCGCCGCCCGCCGCAGCAGGCCCAGCGTCGCCCGCATAAACCCCGATCCCACGCTCACGCGCGCCACCCCCAACTTTCCCAGTTCCGCTATCGAAGGCGTTCCCGGCACAGCCAGAATGTTCACCGGACACTCGACCGCCTTCACCAGTCGCCCGATCGTCTCCGCATCCTTGAGCCCGGGCACAAACACGCAATCGGCGCCCGCATCGCGAAAGGCCAGTAGGCGGCGCAGCGCTTCGGCATAATCCGCATCGGGATTGCCGCCCGGCAACAAATAAATATCCGTGCGCGCATTGACCACGATCGGCACATGCAGCGCAGCCGCCGCTTCGCGCACCGCTGTGATTTTTTCGACCGCCAGTTGCAAGCTGATTAGCGGCTGATCCCGGCGGTCGCTGGCGTCTTCCAGGTTCATCCCGACCGCTCCCGCTTCGATCAGCTCGCGTGTTGTTCGCGCCGCGTCGTCCGGGCTCGCACCATATCCGGCTTCAACGTCGGCGCTCACCGGCACTTTCACGGCGCGCACAATGCGTCCGATGCGGGCGATCATCTCCTCGCGCGAAATGTGCTGGCCGTCCGGATATCCCAGCGAAAAGGCGATGCCCGCCGATGTCGTGGCGATGGCCGGAAAGCCAGCCTCCTCAAAGATGCGGGCGCTGGCAACATCCCACGCGTTAGGCAGAACAAGTACGCCTGGTCCCCGATGAAGCTGGCGGAACTGAATGGCTTTTTCGGTCTGAAATTGCATGATGGATGACTCTCTGGTTTTTCTCTGACGTGCGCCGATTGCACCTCAGCCGCCCCCCTTGTTGCGCAACCGCGCCAGAAAACTTGGCACGTGCACGACCGCCCGGCCAACTGTTCCGCGCCCAATCTCCTGAGAGCCGTCGTCGGCCGTAACCCGCATGATATAGAAGCGGCCATCAAACGACTCCAGTTCGGCGCGTGCGTGAATCCTCATCCCGATCCCGCTCGCCGCCCGATGTTCCACATGAATCGAGATGCCGACCGTGATCTCTCCCTCGTCGCAAAAAGGTTGCAGCGCTTGAAAGCAGGCTGTTTCCATCAGACGGATCATGTCCGGAGTCGAATACACCGGCGGCAACTGAGGATGATGCGCCGCCAGCGTGTGCTTGAGCTCCACCATTTCCGACGCTTCCGCGCTCGCACCAATAGGAATGGGTCGGGCCAATGTGCTCGCCTCCGAAACGACTCAGTTGCGCTACTTCCCATTTGTCTTTTACAGCAGGCAACAATGAACGCAACAATTAGGACGTATCTCTATGACGCCCAAATTATAGTGTGCCCCGACCTTGTTACAATTACACAAATAGTCTCCCCGCCTTAGTTATGGGTTTTCGAGCCACGCATGCAGACGTTTAACGAACATTTCGACGTGGTCGTGGTCGGCGCCGGTCATGCCGGATGCGAGGCCGCCATGGCTGCCGCCCGCATGGGCCTGAAGACTGCCCTTTACACATTGAACGTCGATCTCATCGCCCAGATGTCCTGCAATCCCGCCATCGGCGGCATCGCCAAGGGACATCTCGTCCGCGAAGTCGACGCGCTCGGCGGCATCATGGGCGAGATCACCGACGCCGTCGGCATCCAGTTCCGTCTCCTCAATACTTCGCGCGGCCCCGCCGTCTGGTCGCCTCGTGCCCAGTGCGATAAACAAGCCTATCGCCTGAAGATGCGCGAGGTGCTCGAATCGCAGCCGAATCTGAAAATCAAGCAAGCCGAAGTCGCGGATGTGATTTTGGAACCCGGCCCGAACCATATTGGGACGGGCGTCTCGCCCGTCCACTCCGAGCGAAGCGAGGAATCTGCTTTTGCCAACGACGAACGACGAACGACGAACGACCGGATCACCGGCATTCTCCTCCGCGACGGCCGCCGCGTTTCCGCCCCCGCCGTCATCATCACCACTGGCACGTTCCTCAACGGCCTCATCCATTGCGGCGAGCAGCAGTACCCTGCTGGCCGTTCCGGAGAGCCGGCCGCCGTTCTCCTCGGCGAATCGCTCAAGAAACTCGGCCTGCGCGGATGCCGCCTCAAAACCGGAACGCCTCCGCGCCTCGATGGCCGCACCATCGACTGGTCAAAGTTCGAACTCCAGCCCGGCGACGCCGATCCTACTCCCTTCAGCTTTCGCACCCGGCGCGTCGCGCATCACGACAGCCAGGTGCCTTGTTACATCGCCTTTACGACGGAAGAGACGCACCGCATCATCCGCGAAAATGTGCACCGCTCGCCCATGTACAGCGGACAGATCCATTCCATCGGCCCGCGCTATTGTCCATCCATCGAAGATAAGATCGTCAAGTTTCCCGACAAGCTGACGCACCAGCTTTTTCTCGAACCCGAGGGCCTCAACACCCACGAGATTTACGTCAACGGCATGAGCACTTCACTGCCGATCGACGTACAGCTGGCGATTCTCAAATCCATCCCCGGCCTCGATCAGGCCGAGATGATGCGGCCCGGATACGCCATCGAGTACGATTCCATCGATCCCACCGAACTGAACCGCACGCTCGAAACTAAAAAGATCACCGGGCTGTTTCTCGCCGGCCAGATCAACGGAACCTCCGGCTACGAAGAAGCCGCCTGCCAGGGCATCATGGCCGGAATCAATGCCGCGCTCAAAGTGAAGAACGAGCCGCCGCTCGTGCTCGACCGAACCGAGGCCTACACGGCGATTCTCATCGATGACCTGATTTCAAAAGGCACGAACGAGCCTTATCGCATGTTCACTTCGCGCGCCGAGTTCCGCCTGCATCTGCGCATCGACAATGCTGATCGCCGCCTCACTCCGCACGGCCGCCGCGTGGGTCTGATCCCGGACACATCATGGGCCGGCTTTCAAGCCAAGCAACAACGCATGGAAGCGATGAAGCAGTTGCTGGAGCGCACCAGGCTGACCAGCGCCATGCTGGAATCTCTAGAACTTGAGTCGGCCAGGAACGCGGGTGTTCGCGAACCAGCCGATGAGGGTAACGGGCGATCGAATGTAGCTCGGCGCCGCAGCGCTGGGAACGGCGGCGAGCACGATCAATCCCCAGAGGGACGACTAACCAGAGCATCGCTGCTGGAGACAGTGCAGTCGGCGTTAGGCCAGCCGCTGGCGCAACTTCTCAAGCGCCCCGAAATGACGATCGAACAATTAGCGCCGGCGTTGCGCGAAATCAACCCCGAATTTTTCAACAGAGGTGCTTCCGCGACCTCTGTGTCCCTCGTGGTTGGGAGTTTCGTGCCCAGGCTCTCCTCCGAAGAAAGCAACGAACTCAAGTCCATCGAAACCGAAATCAAGTACGCCGGCTATCTCGATCAGCAACAGCGCGCCATCGATCGTCTGAAAAAGTCCGAGCAGCGCCGCATCCCTGATTGGTTCGATTACCACGCGGTCAGCGGCCTTTCCCGCGAAATGCAGGAAAAGCTGCGCAAGGTGCAGCCGCAGACGCTCGGGCAGGCGTCGCGCATCCCGGGAGTTACGCCAGCGGCCGTATCGCTCGTTAATGTCTATATCGAGATTCAGGCGCGCCGGCGCGAACTCCAGGCAATCGGCTAGGCAGGAAATCGCTTTGACGTCAGGTGCGCTTATTTCAACGATGCCCGGCTCCGGCCGCCCGCTTTGCTCTGATACATCAAATCATCTGCCCGTCGCGTCAGCGTTTCGAAGGTGTCTTTCGGCGTCACCAGCGACCCGCCGATGGACACCGACGTGGATAGGCCGCGTCCGTCGCCGTTTCTGAATGACGTCTGCGCGACCAGGACGCAACAGCGCTCCGCTAGTGTTTTCAGAATTTCCGCATCCACGTGCCGCACGACGGCGAGGAATTCATCGCCTCCCCAGCGTCCCACAATGTCGGTGGTCCGCAAGGCTCCCACCAGAGTCTTTGCCACCTGCCGCAGAGCGCGGTCCCCAGTGGCGTGGCCAAATCCGTCGTTGATTGCCTTGAACCGGTCCAGATCGATCACCAGCAATCCAAAACCGTCTTTGTGCACGTGGTATTCTCGCAACGCGGTTCGCAGGGACATCTCCAGGTAACGGCGATTGGGCAAATGCGTGAGCTGGTCCAGAAAGGCCAGACGCTCCAATTGTTCCGCTTCACGGCGCGCCGCGTGATGGGCCGTCTCGTCGCTGAAAATCTCTACCGCGCCCACAATCGAGTTGTCGGCGGCCCGAATCGGTAGCACCCGCACCGCCACCGGTATACGTCGTCCCTGCTTGTGCCGCAGAAAAACCTGGGTCTCATGCATGCCCCCGTCGCGCAGGCTGGCGGTAAGAGGACAACCATCCTGGCACAATCTTTTTCCCGCAGCGTCAACATGGCACAAAAATTCGTCACAGGATTGCCCCAGCATTTCCTGTGCTCCATAGCCCGTCAGACGAAAGGCGCTCTCATTCCAGTAAAAAATACGCCGCTCGAGGTCCACGAAGTACACTCCATCACTCACGTGGTCCAGCACCTCTTTGAAGAAGCAAGGGTCTTTGAAGAAACAAGGCTCGGTCAAGACCCGGCCATCTCCCGCCATATCTGGAATGGACATAAGACTCCCACTTCCAAAGGATCGGCGGGAGTCGACCGAGACATTAGGCGGCAGACCGCCCATCTCGTTCGCAGGAAAGAAAGTGTCGAGGGAAATAGACTACCTGGCAACCGCCTTCTCGACAGCCGCCCGCAACTCTTCATACGGCATTGCCCCCGGATGGTACATCGCCACTTGCCCCGCTCGGTTCAGCACCACCAGCGTGGGCGTCGTGCTCGCCCCATACGTCTTGAAATTCAGCTTGCTCAAGGGCACGGGCATATCCAGCAGCCTCGAGTAATACCGCTGGCGAACCGCCTCGATGTAGGCGCGTTCCTGGGCCGGCGCGGCATCGTTGCCCTGCGCTGCATAGCCATAGAGTTGGGTGGGCCCGATCACCACCAGCCCTTGTGCACCGAACTCCTGCCGCAAGCGAACTATGACGGGCACTTCCGCCTTGCAGTCCACGCACCAGTGCGCCCAGAAAAACAACAGAACCGGTGAACCCTTCAGCGATGCCAAAGTAGGCGGCTTCGGACCCAGGTACTCCGTGCCCTGCAACGGCGGAGCCGGCCGCCCGACAAAAGCCAGCAGATTAAGATTCTTCTGCAGCCGTGGTCCGATCGACGTTGTGCCGTAGCGCGCCAGCGCCGTCCGCAGCAACCGCACTGCTTCCGCCTGATGCCCCTTCTCCGCCATGCTCTGCGCAAGAACCTCATATGCGGCGCCGAGTGCGATCGGCAGATGGGCGTCCGCATCCAGTTTGCGCTTGGTCAATTGTTGCTCGCACAGATTGCGCGTCTCGCTCGCGTAAGAATCAGCTTTTTCCCATTGATTCATCGCGGCGGCGCCGCGCGCCATCCACGAGAGCGCTTCCAGATACTCGGGAGTGACGCCATGCTGGGCTTTATAGCCGCGAAGTTCCGCCTCCGCCGCGGAGACCGAGTCTTGGGCCAGCCGGGTGCGAACATCACCAACCAGGTCAACTTGAGATACTAGAGAAGTACACAGGAGTACCCCGTACACCACCCCCATCATCATTCGAATACGCATGGCTCGATGATGGCTGACGCGCGGCGAATTTTGCAAATGACTCAGGCAGCAAGCGGATATTGGCCGTCCGGCGGATTAAATTCGGTAAGAAGACACATCATCTCCTGGAAGCTGGCAATTTCAAACCGGGGAAGCGAACGGATCTGCCCGAGCCCTTCCACCACCGCCTCCGACGGGCAAAACAGTTTCAATCGAATGCCGTGTTGGCGTGCCCAGTGCTCAAGAAAAGCAAGCATTCCCAGGCCGCCCCCGCCCATGGCCTCGACCTCCGAAAGATCGAGCACGATCACGCGCGCCTCCTCTTGCGACTGCACCACATCGCGAAGCCTGAAAACATCGTCGCTATGGATGATCCTGCCTTTGCACTCGACCACCGCCAGGTCACTCAGGTTCTCGACGTGTATGGCCAGCATAAAATCCTCCCGCGCTAATGCCGTGGTTTGATTTGAGTGTGCGGAGCGGGGGCTAGTCGCGAAGGACGACATTCATAAGTGAGCTATGAACTTGCAACTCGCTCCCGCCATAGTCAACGAAGCCCGACCTCCTGAACCGGTTCATGAAGAAGCTAACCCGCGACCGGGTCGTGCCTATCATCTCGGCGAGCGTCTCCTGGCTGATCTTGGGGATTACCGACTCGGGGACGCCTCCCTTGCCGAAGCGAGCGAGCAATAGCAGAAGCCGAGCTAGTCTCTTTTCGCTGGAATTGAAGAGATGGTCGACTAAATCCTCTTCGTATCGGATGTTCCGCGCCATCAGATTAGCCACGAACATGTCGGAAAATTCGTGTTCCCGGTGAAGCGCTTCCGTCATGGCTTTCTTGTCGATGCGCAGAAGTTCGCAGTTTGTCATTGCGGCCGCAGAATTCATGCGTAAACGCCTTCCGACGAGGCAGCCTTCTCCGAAAAACTCTCCCTCGCTCAATATGCCCACCGTTCCTTCCTTGCCAGACTTGGATACGACCGTGAGTTGAACCTTGCCTTCCTGGATATAGAAGACGGAGTCCGCCACATCTCCCTGCGTGAAGACGGCCTCTTTCATGGAAAAAGCCACGACCTTCCCACCCATGCCGATCGTGGCAAGGAATTTCTCTGTGTCGAAGGCGGGCCTTGTTTTGGCCGATGTGGGTGGTGGTGCTTGCGAATGACTTCTAGCGTCCAACACGGCTGGGTCATTCAGGGTCTCGACGTGTATGGCCAGCATGGATCCTCCAGACTGATTCACTCATTCCGTAAGGCAAGAACCGTGCCAAAAGGCGGTAGTTATTATTTTTCAGCTGGATACAAAAGAATGGAGGGCGGAAACCGGGAATTTTTGCCACGGTTTCAGGGAAATCCGTACCGGTACCGATTACTTCTGTAAGCGGAGAATCCCGTGGAATTTCCCCCGGCGATTTCGCTATACTAGAGCGGCGTTTGATCTTTGCGGTTGTAAGCAGTATCCCGCTCTACAGCGTGCCTGCCTGCACTATCCTGCGAGTTCCAGCGCATACTTCAACACAAAAGGAACACAGTACCACCATGGAAACAGGAACAGTAAAGTGGTTCAACGATGCCAAGGGCTATGGATTTATCAGCCGTCAGAATGGTGAAGATGTATTCGTACACTTCTCCGCCATCCAGGCGAATGGTTTCCGCAGTCTGCAAGAAGGTCAGCAAGTTCAGTTCGACGTAGTAAAAGGCCCCAAAGGCTGGCAGGCAGAGAACGTCAAAGGCGTCTAAACCACTTCCACAACTCGAAAGAGGTGCAAAGAAAAGCGGCCCACAAGGCCGCTTTTCTTTTGGACTTAGCCGGAGTTGTCTTGGTTCCAGGGTGAGCTTGTCTCACAGTGGGATTGCGTTGTGATTGGTCCAGATCAAGCCGCGCCAGAGGGTTTGGCTTGCTCGCGGCCCGCGGCTCGAAACTCGCGGCTCCCTAAGCTGCCGCCTCCGCTTCCGCCACCGTGTCAAAAAACTTGAAGAAATTCTGCACCCGCGTCACTTCCAGCGCGTTATGGATGCGCTGATTCACGCCCACCAGCCCGAGCGTGCGATTGTCCTTCTGGCGGCTGACGTGCGCCCCCACCAGTGCGCCGATACCAGCCGAATCGGCCAGTGGAACGGCCGTGAAGTCCAGGATCAGGGCGCGCGATGTGTCGGCGCGCAATTTCGACTGGAAGCCGAACACGTTGGCTAGCGACAGCGGTCCCGACAAACGCAGAATCCGGATTCCTTCCCGTGAACCGGCGACTTCTTCAATCTGCAGTGGTTGATCTGGCATACCGGAAATGTTAACGGCTTATGACACCCACAGTATTAAAACCATGTGAATTTCTAGCCCTTGTCCCCATCGGGGCGTGGCTGTCATGCGCCGTTGCGCGCCCGTCCGCACCGGCGGCGGGGCCTCGATGACCTGCCAGCCAGGTCCTTTATCGCGTAGGATGACTCGCGAACCCATGCGGTCTGTCGCTTCCGCGCCCCGGCAAGCAAAGAACGCTTGCTGGGGACTCCGGTCGCTCGGACAAACCCTAAACTCTTACCGCCCGCCCATAACCGTCATGCCGATCGGATACGACCCCGCGCCAATCGTATCCACCACCGTAAAGCTCGCGGTATCGATGATCGAGACGTTCCCCGAATTGCCATTCGTCACATAGGCAGACGCGCCATCCGCTGTAAAAGCGACCTCTTCGGGACTTGCTCCGACCACGATCGTAGCCGCCACCGCCTGCGTGCTGGTCGAGATTACGGTCACCAGATTCCCTTGACCCTCGGTGTAATCGGACGCGTAAACCCACTGCCCGTCGGGACTGACCTTCGCGCCCCAGGCTCCATCAACATAGATCCTGCTCACGACCGTGTTATCGGCCGTGCTGATCAGGGCGATCGAGTCTCCAACTCCGTTGGTGTCGAAGGCCGGCGCATACACGGTCGACCCGTCGGGAGAAATCGAGAGAAATCCGACGCCACCGCCAACGGGAATCGTAGCGGCCACTTTCCTTTTCGCGACCGAGATTACCGAAACATCGCCCGAGTTGTTGTTCGCGACATAGACAAACTTTCCATCGGGCGAGACGGCAATACTGTAGGGATACCTTCCGACCGGGATCGTCTTGATGAGGTTCTTGTTGGTCGTGTTAATCATCGAAACGGTATCCGAATTCCCGTTTGCCACGTATGCAGTGGCGCCTTTGGGCGCGAAGGCCACTCCCAACGGTCCGCTTCCCACCGGAATCGTTCCCGTGACAGTGTTGGTCTTGGTATTGATAAGCGAAACCGTGCCGGCATAGTAATTCGTCACGCAGGCGACGGTTCCGGGGGTGTCGATGGCAATCCCCCACGGGCTGGAAACGGGAATTGTCGCCACCACCGTGTTATCGCTGGTGCGGATCGCGCTGACCGTTCCGCCCCAAAAATCCGCGGCGTATGCGTAATTAACTACAGGCTTGGCCGCCTGCGAGGTTGCGACAGCTATGAAAGTAAGCCCCAACGACATTGCCACAGTTCTGAGAGAACGCATTTTTCCTCCATGCGAAGAGCGGATGGGTCGACCATTCGTCGAGATAACGTTGAAGGGGAGGAGAACCGGAGATCGAATTAGAAGTCCTTTATGCCAGTTGTGTCAGTAGTCAAAAGTTGTTCGTGTGACGGCTTTGTTCGTGTGGCGGCTTTGTTCACGGGACCGCTTTGTTGTGTCAACGAAAGCTTTGTTCGTGACCGGGGGAGAAGAAGAACCCAGCTCTCTGAGAGCAAAAGGGCCAGTGAACACGAGTTTGCCCCCGCAACGCCAGATCGTCAATGGAACATCGGAGTGATTACCTTCGGGTAGTCTCTTGCTTGTCATCCTGAATCGGATCGTATCTTACCTGTGATCCTGAATCCGGTAGTCTCCTGCGTGTCATCCTGAGCGCAGCGGGGTAAGCGAAGCGCAGCCCCGCGCAGTCGATGAGCCTGCCCCGAGCAAAGCCGAGGGGACCCCTACACCTGATCCGCGCTCGCACTCGTGCGGCAAGGCATTCTCCCCGCGCCGCCGCACACGCTGTGCGAGTCGCGATCCGGTAATTACCAATTCCCCATTTCCGCGCTAGAATTTCGGCACGGTGCAAACGGGCAACGTGCAAAAGAACCAGCTCTACTACGGCGACAATCTCGGTGTGCTCCGCGAGCACATCAAGGACGAATCCGTCGACCTCATCTACCTCGACCCGCCCTTCAACAGCCGCCAGGACTACAACGTCCTCTTCGCCGAAAAAGACGGCACCCGCTCCAGCTCCCAGATCATGGCCTTCGAAGACACCTGGGAGTGGAACATGGACGCCGAGCGCGCCTATGAAGAAATCGTCGAGCGCAGTGATCGCGTCTCCGACGCCATGCGCGCCTTCCGCACCTTCCTCGGCCACAGCGACATGATGGCCTATCTCGCCATGATGGCCCCGCGCCTAATCGTGCTTCATCGCGTGCTCAAAGTGACCGGATCGATTTATCTGCACTGCGATCCGACCGCGAGCCACTATCTGAAAATTCTGATGGACGGAGTGTTTGGCACGCAAGTCTTTAGGAACGAAATCGTCTGGCTGCGCGCCACTCCGCGCGGCCATGCATTCACTCGTTTCGCTTCTGCCCATGACTTGCTTCTCTTCTATTCCAAGGCCGATGCGTCAACTTGGAACGAGGACGCCGCCTTCCTGAAGTACGATCTCTCGGAACTGGATGACAAAACCGACAGCAAATATTCGTTGCGAGACTCGGATGGGCGCCGCTACCAGCTGACGAGCTTGCTGAACCCGAACCGAAACCGTCCGCACCTCACATATGAGTTTCTCGGAATAACCAGAGTTTGGCGGTGGACGAAAGAACGGATGCGGGAAGCGTACGAGAGGGGCTTGGTCGTTCAGCCGCATTCGGGCGCGGTCCCGCGATTCAAGAGATACCTTGACGAGCAAAAGGGGAAGCCAGTCGGCGATGTCTGGACAGATATCTTCCCGATCAATTCTCAGGCGCAGGAACGTCTTGGCTATCCGACTCAGAAGCCCGAAGCTCTGCTAGAACGCATCATCAAGGCAAGCTCGAACGAGGACGATATTGTTCTCGACCCATTTTGCGGATGCGGCACCGCGATATCCGTCGCCCAGCGCCTCAACCGCCGCTGGATCGGAATCGACATCACACACCTCGCCATCGGCCTTATTAAGAAGCGACTCGCTGATGCATTCGGCCCTCAGGTGCGGGACACCTATCAGGTGATCGGCGAACCTGCCGACTTATCCGGTGCGCAGGATCTCGCCACCAACGATCCCTATCAATTTCAGTGGTGGGCTCTCGGGCTGGTGGGCGCGCGTCCCGCCGAGCAGAAGAAAGGCGCGGATCGCGGCATCGATGGCCATCTCTACTTCCATGACGAACCGCGCGGCGGCAAAACCAAGCAGATTATTTTCTCCGTGAAAGCCGGCCACGTTCAGTCGTCCTACGTGCGCGACCTGCGCGGAGTAATCGAACGCGAGGACGCGCAGATCGGCGTGCTGATCACCATGGAACCGCCCACCAAGCCCATGCTGAAAGAAGCCGCCGAGGCCGGATTCTACAAGCCGCCCGGCCTGGAAGACATCCGCAACACCTCGACATAAAAATCTTGACTTAGCGTTGCTTGAAAATTCAACTGAAACTGCAACATACAAGTGCTGCTTCTCCACGAATCGCTCTTTGACAACTGACGGACCGAGGCCTTGGAGCGTTGGCGTTAAGTCCAATGAATTCAATATTTTGCCTGCAACCATTTATTTATCAAGATTTTAGAAAGATTTTCTCCCTAAAATATTGATTCTAATAGATCGGCGAGGGGGGGTACCCGAAGGGCGCAAGAATGTAACCGTTTCTGCCTCGATAAATGATTTAATATCAATATCTTGCGAGGCGGTCGTTTATTTTCAATATTTTGCGGGCAACCCTCCTTCTATTGCCTGTCCGCTCCCGCATTGACGGTCACGCTTCGCGCCTCGTAGTGATCGCCATCAAAGCGCGCTTCCACCCCGTCAAGCCAGCTTTCCTAACCTGATTTCTTCATTTGAATCGTTCAGGACGTTGGCGTGGCGGCAGGCGATTTGGCTTCGCGAATAGCCTCGCGAATATCTTTGACGTCGCCCATCACGATGATCGCGGTGCCGCCTTGAATCGCGAGCTTCTCGGGCGGATTCACCCACAGTTTCGGAGCGCCGGATTCCATGCCGCTCTTGACCGCAAGCACCAGAAGATTATGTTTGGCGTGAAGGTCGATTTCGTTTAGGTGACTGCCGACCCAGGGCGAAGAAGAGCTGATTTCGATCTCCTCGACTCGCAGCGTCTGCGACTGATCCTTCAGCATCAGGTCCAGAAATCCCACGACCTGGGGCCGGATCAGTTCACTCGCCATTCTGAGGCCGCCGATATGGCTGGGTGAAACTGTGGCTTTAGCGCCCGCCCGCAGCATGCGGTCGGCGAACTTTTGATCAGCGGCGCGGGCCACGATGCGCAGATTGGGAAATGCCTGGTGTGCAATCACGGTCACGACCAGGTTGTCTTTATCTTCGGGTAATGCAGTGATCAGTCCCTTGGCATGTTCAATGCCCGCTCGGGTAAGGGTTTCCTCTTCGGTGGCATCACCGATCACGTAAAGCATCTCGCGAAAAAGATCGGGATGAGTCTCGCCCACTTTCTTGAGCAGGTCCTCATGGAGATCAACAGCAACATACTGCGTTCCAGTTCGATGCATCTCTTCCGCCACGTGGCGGTCAGTATCTCCAAGTCCGCAGACGATGTAGTGGCCCCTGAATTCGCTGATTCGTTTCTGCATTCTGCGTCTCCAAAACGGATTTGTGAGCTCGATCTCGACGAGGAAGGCCGCTACCACCGAAAACACATAGACCGTCACGGCCACACCGAACAGCACCACTCCCATGTTGAAGACCCGCAGAGCAGGATTATGCGCGGTGTCCACAATTTCGCCATAGCCGACGCCGGCCAGCGTGATGACCGCCATGTAGAGCGCTTGCAGGAAGGTGACGGACGATCCGCCGAGCAGACGATAGCCGGTCACGCTCAGCGTGATCAGAGTCAAGAAGAGAATTCCCGCGAAAATCAGGCGTCTGCGCAGCATTAGCGGCGCCACTCGTCGATCAGGTTAGCGACCATGCCGGTCCATCCGGTTTGATGGCTTGCGCCCAGGCCTTGCCCGGTCTCTCCATGGTAGTACTCGTTGAAGAGCAGGCAATCTCTCCAGTAAGGATCATCCTGGAACTTGCGGTAGGGGCCAAAACAAGGGCGGTCCCCGTGCTCGTCCCTGCAGAATAAACCAATCATGCGATCGGCAATTTCCGCCGCCATGGCTAGGGGCGTAATGGGCTGGCCGTTGCTGCCGGAAGTTCGTACCGCGAAGTCGGGACCCAGAGCCCGGCCGAGTTTCACCAGCGAGCGAATAAGCAAGTAGGTAGTGGGAAACCACAACGGCCCACGCCAGTTGGAATTCCCGCCCTTGATGCGCACGGTCGATTCGCCAGGTTCATATCCGACTGAACCCGCGCCAAAAGAGAATGGATTACGCTCGTGATATTTCGAGAGGCTGCGAATGCCGTGCGGGGCAAGGAATTCCTCTGGATCCCAGATGTGCTGCAAAACGCGGGCAAACTGACCGGAATCCACGATCGAAAGCACGTAACGCTGTCCTTCGACCGAGTAGCAGGCATTTCCCACCAGGTCTCGACGATTCCTGATGAACCATTCCAGATTCCCGAGAAATTCGGGATGAGCATCCAGGTCTTCCCGGTTGAGCACTTCGACCGCATAGAGCGGGATTAGGCCAACCATGGAACGCAGGCGGAATTTATTGAAGTCTCCATTAGGCAGCCGCAGAACATCGTAAAAAAAACCGTCGTGCTCGTCCCAAAGCTGATAATCACGGCCGCCCATCTTCTTCATGGCCGCGCCGATGTAGATGAAATGCTGAAAAAATTTGGTGGCGAGCAGTTCGTAGGCGCGATCGGAGTTGGCGAGTTCGAGGGCGGCTCGCATCAGGTAGAGGCAGAAGAAGCCCATCCAGCCCGAGGCGTCCGATTGCTCGAGAACAGCGCCTCCGGGGAATTTCTCGCTGCGGTCCACCACGCTGATGTTATCGAGTCCGAGGAAGCCACCTTCGAAGACGTTGTTGCCCGCGCTGTCAACGCGATTGACCCACCACGCAAAGTTCATCAGCAACTTGTGCAGGCACTTTTCGAGGAAGGCCAGATCGCCTTTACCGGTGCGCACTTTCTCGTTTTGATAAACGCGCCAGACGGCCCACGCATGAACGGGCGGATTCAGGTCGGAAAATTCCCACTCGTAGGCGGGAATCTGTCCATTCGGATGCTGGAATTGCTCGAACACCATCGCCAAGAGGTTCTCCTTGGCAAATTCGGGATCGACGAGCGAGAGTGTGGTGCACTGAAACGCCAGGTCCCATGAGGCAAACCAGGGGAACTCCCATTTGTCGGGCACGGTAAGCAGACGCATCGAGTTCAGATGGCGCCAATGGATGTTGCGAATCTTCTGGTGGCCTTCCGGCGGAGGAACGCTGTCGCCTTCGAGCCAGCGCTGGACATCGAAGAGATAAATCTGCTTTCCCCACAACATGCCCGCGAACGCGCGGCGTTGAATCAGTTTCTCTTCCTCCGTCGCGTTGGGCGGGTGGATGACTTCGTAGAACTCGTCGGCTTCTTTCTTTCTCGTTGCGACGATCTGGTCTATGTCGCGAAGTGGATCGGACCTTGATTGATCGGTTGTTTTCAGATCGGTCAGGCGGAGCCGCCACACGATCGAATTTCCCGGCGCGATCTTGCCTCGATAGTGAATGCAAGCCTTGGTGCCAATCTGCCGTGGATTTACGCACCGCTCGCCATTCACGACGTAGCGATGAAATGCGTCTTTTACATAGGGAGAATGGTTAGTGGCCGAGGGCCCGTAGAGACGCGACGCGTTCGTTTCGTTGTCGGTGAAGAGCGGCTCGCCGCCTGACGGCGCATACAAGTAGCGCGGGCCGAGAGCATATTGCAATTGGATGTTCTCCAGCGGCTTGGCGGTGGAATCGTCAGCCACCAGCGTCACATGCTGGCTTTCGGCCGCGCCACACCGAATGAAGGGCTGGCCGGTCGGCGGATCCGTCCAACTCCAGGTATTGCGGAACCACAAATGCGGCAGGAAATGAAGCTCGGCCGCACGAGGACCCCGGTTGAACGCTTCGATGCGAATGCAGGTATCTTCAGGCGATTCTTTGGCGTACTCGATGAAGATATCGAAATATTCATCATTATCGAAGACACCGGTCTCGAGCAGTTCGAACTCCGGCCCGGCGCCGCGGCCGCGGTTCTCATCGATCAGCTGTTGATAGGGATATTCCCGCTGCGGATATTTGTAGAGCATCCGCATATAACTGTGCGTGGGGAGATTGTCGAGGTGGAACCAGTATTCTTTCGCATCCTCGCCGTGATTTCCTTCATTGCAGGAGAGCCCGAACATCCGCTCCTTCAGAATCGGATCGCGTCCGTTCCAGAAGGCGAGAGCGAACACCAGCAACTGATAGCGGTCGCAAATGCCAGCGATGCCATCCTCACCCCAACGATAGGCCTTGCTGCGGGCCTGATCGTGAGTGAGAAAATCCCAAGCGTTGCCATCCGCGCTGTAGTCCTCGCGGACGGTTCCCCAGGAGCGGTCGCTGACGTAGGGACCCCATTTGCGCCAGGGCGGCACCGGGCCGGCGTGAGGTTCGGCTAGCCGGGCATGCTCGCTGGTCGGAACGGCGGTCTTCTCCATGTTGTTCGCCGTGTTATTCGCCGCCTCGTTCGGCGTGATGTTCGCGGTAGTATTTGCGATGCTCTTATCCTCGGCCAAACGACTCCGCCCCCGATTGTGATTGACGAATCGTGCTCACGTGAACTTCAAGAGGATCAGCGAAGTGTATCGCGCCGAATGCTGCCCCGGCGAATGAAAGCTGAGGATCGGCAAAGCTAACGACCGATGAGCTGGCCGACCTTTTGCATTTGAGCGGCGAACCGAGGCGCGGAATAGGCCGATGGATCCTGCAGCAGGCCGAATAGCCCATCGATCGCCTTTCGCATTTCACTCGCATTGGCCGGCTCTGCATTCTGGTTGTACGCCCTGAATAGCGAGTCGAGAGTCATGGCAGCCTGTTCGGCCGAGCGTTCTCCCTCATTTGAAATGGTAGTGCCGTCGCCCGCGACGCGCCGCATCAAACGCAATGTCAGGGCCGAGTCATAGCCCTGAACGTCCACCTGCTTCACGATCTGGTCGGCCCAGGCGGAGGCTCGCGTCGCCGAGGCCGCGATCTGTTCCCGATTCCCGCTGAGCTGATTCATTAGACCCGCAAGTTGCGAGACCTCATCGTCCAGTTGCTTGCTGGCATTGGGACTGATCTCTTCGACCAGATCGCGGAAGACGACCACGCGAGACTCGTTCCAGGGCGGATTGCCGGGCCGGCGGCCCGCGTAACCCCGCTCCTGTCGCCAGCTGTCCTCCGGGCGTGTCAAGCTGTGGTGACAGGCGAAGCAATCGAGTTCAGCATACTCAGGCCATACTGGGCCTTGGGCGCGGCGGGCCAAGCGGTTGAGAGATTCGCGCAGTTGGACAGCCTGCCCCACTCCCCATGCCTGTACCTGCCGCCACGGATTCTCCTGCCCGGGCATTTTCCAGTGTGGCGGCATGACAAAGGTGAATAGGTCCAGCTCAAAAGTAAGATCAGGGTGACCGGCGGCGATCATCTCGTGATCGACAAATTTCTCCGCCGTACCAAGATGGCAGGTCAGGCATTTGGTGGCGCGCTTCTCCAGGTTGCGGGTGTCGTACATGCCAAGCTGAAGAGACTTTTCGTAAGGCCAATTTTTCGTCGTATGCGGACCCAGCCAACCCGACGCAGGACCGTGACAGTTCTCGCAGCTGACTCCATCGCCAAGCTCAAAGGTCTGGGCTTGCTGCTCGGGAGGGACGTAGAGCGCGTGACAGACGAGACACTTCGGCGCTTGGGAGGGTGGTCCGATATCCAGAATTTTGCCGATACGCCGGGAGACATTATTCTGCAGCACACTGAAGGCTCGGGCGTGTTTGTCTTGCGCAATCCAGATCGTGTATTCGTTTTGGAAAATCCGAGTGGTGGTCTTAGGCTGCACACTGCCATGGCAACTGCTGGCCGCGCATCCGCCCGGGCCGTTGTACTTGCCGGCAGCGACCGCTTTTTGATCGTAAAGCGGCGATGCTGTGGGAGAGGCTATCGGTGCGGATTGGCCCCGGGGGCTGGCGTTCTGCGCATTGCCGGGGGCGAGCGGCACGAGCAGCATCCAGACGATCGCCAGCAGTGGCTTTCGCATTTTGCTATTCCCTCATCCAGGTGATCGGTGGCGCCTGCCTCGAGTTGCCAAATGCACGGGCAAGATTTTTGTTGGCGCTGGTTATACGACGAACAAACCAAAAAATCAATGCAAAGAAAGAGACTTGAATCCCGGCCTTTTATAGACAGCGAATGCATTTTGCTATAGCATTTGCGCTCTCGCCATCTTAAGTTAAGCAAGGTTCCACCACACATTGCTTATGCGGAGTCCGGCTTCGTGTTTGAAGAACTGAGGGCGATACAACGCGATTTCGGATACCTGCCAGCCGACCGGCTCAAGACGCTTTCGGAAAGCATCAAGGTTCCTGTCAGTCAGATCCACGCGGTTGCCAGTTTTTATCCGCACTTTCATCTCAGCCCGCCGCCCAAGGTGGACGTTCGTGTGTGCGCGGACATGAGCTGCCACCTTCGCGGAGGTGACAAGGTTCGCTCGGCTCTCGACTCCGCCTTCCAAGGCACCGACACGAAAAAGGCTTGTATCCGCGACGTTTCCTGCCTCGGACGCTGCGACCAGGCTCCGGCAATCATGGTGAACGACCACATCTATTCCAATGTGGATGGCCGGAACGCGGTCGCCATGGCCCAGGATGTTCTCGCCGATAAGCCTCTGGCGGCCAAAACCCGCGCTGCTGAGAAGATGGCAATCGTCTCTGACCCGTACTCCGGGTCTGGTCAGTACTCCGTCGTGCGCCGTTTTGTTGAAACCCGGAACTGGCAGGAGATTATCGCCACTCTGAAAGCCGCTGGCCTGCGCGGCATGGGAGGCGCGGGCTTTCCTACCTCCAGCAAATGGGAACTGGTGCGCAACGCTCCCGGTTCCACAAAATACATCGTCTGCAATGCCGACGAGAGTGAACCCGGCACGATCAAAGACCGCGGCATCATGGAGAATGTTCCGTATCTCGTGATTGAAGGTATGATCATCGCCGGCCTGGTCGCGGGAGCGCGCCAAGGCATTCTGTACATCCGGCATGAATACGAAGAGCCCAAAGAGATTCTCCAGGCGGAGATCAATCGCTGCTACCAGCAAGGGTTGTTGGGGGATCGAATCCTTGGCAGCGATCTGGCTTTCGATCTGAAAATCTTCGTCAGCCCCGGCGGCTACATTTGTGGAGAAGAAAGCGCTCTGCTCGAGGCCATTGAAGGCAAGCGCGCCGAGCCGCGCAATAAACCTCCTTTTCCGGTCACGAATGGTTTGTGGAACGAGCCCACGGTCATCAACAACGTGGAGACTTTTTGTTTGGCCACGGTAATTCTTGCTCGCGGCGCCGATTGGTATAAGGCGCAGGGCAAGAATGGATCGGTGGGGATGAAATTCGTGGGGATCAGCGGCGACGTGAATCGGCCGGGCATTTTTGAGGTTCCCATGGGCACCACCTATGGCGAACTGATTCACGAACGTGCTGGAGGCATCGCCGGCGGACGCGAACTTCTGGCCTTCGCTCCATCGGGCCCGTCTTCGGGATATTTGCCGGCTTCGATGGCGAATCTGCCACTTGACTGGAATGCAGTGGCGGCTGCGGGCTCGATGGTTGGGTCGGGAGCGATTGTGGTGTGCGCGGAAGGCCGATGCATGTTGGACATGGCGCTGAATGCGACTCGCTTCTATCGCAACGAGTCCTGCGGCAAGTGCGTGCCGTGCCGGGTCGGCTCACAAAAACTGGTGGAGATGCTCAAAGCCTGGACCGCAGGGCAGAGTTCCAAAGAAGACATGCAGGTGCTGGAAGAGCTTTCGACTGCGATGCGGCAGGCATCGATTTGCGGACTCGGGCAGGTGGTGCCGGTCCCAATCGCTTCGGTCATGAAACATTTTCCGGGCACGGTGGAGGAGCATCTTGTTCACCGCCGCTGTCCGGGTGGGGTTTGTTTCAGTTAGTTCTCGGACGATGTCGTCAGGAAACAGTGAGTTCGAGGACCATGCGCTGGTAATTTGTACGCTGGTAATCGTGAGGCCCGTGCGGTGGTAGAGAACCTGATCCCTGCCAATTATGTGCAACTGACGATCGATGGCACCACTGTGTCCGTTCCCAAGGGCACTACTATTTTCGACGCCGCGCGAGCGCAGGGCATCGCGATCCCCACACTTTGCCACCAACAGAATGAAAATCCGGTGGGGGTATGCCGCGTGTGCGTGGTGGACGTGGGGCAGAGAGTTTACGCGGCCTCATGCATTCGCCAGGTCGAACCGGGGATGACGGTCAAGACGAACACCGAGCCTGTGCTGGGCGTTCGCCGTACGCTTGTCGAGTTGCTGATGTCCGACCATCCTTCTCCGTGCGCGCGGCAGCAGCATTCCGGGGACTGCGAATTGGAGCGCCTCGCGGCCCAGGCTGGGGTCGGGCAGCCACGGTTCGCGAACCGCACTACGCCGCGCGGAAGTGACAGCTCGTCGTTGGCGATCCAGGTCGATCACGAGGCTTGCATTTTGTGCGATCGGTGCATTCGCGGTTGCGATGACATCCGTAATAACTGGGTGCTGGCACGGCGGGGCAAAGGCTATCAGGCGGGCATCGCGTTCGATAATAACTTGCCAATGGGAGAGTCCTCATGCGTCTCCTGTGGCGAATGTATGGTGTCCTGCCCTACGGGAGCTTTGACCAATCGCGCTGTGGTTAAGAGCCACATGGAAGGTGGGGCGGTCGATCCAGAATTTCTGGTTGGCTTGCCGGTTTTCGAGAACGTCTCCGGAACATTTCTTAAGTTGAACCAGAATGCGATTGTGCAACGGCACTTCAAGGCGGGAGAAGTCATCTGTCGAGAGGGCGAGTTCGGCGCGACCGCGTTCTACATTCTTGACGGCACCGCCGAAGTCTATCTGGCCAGCCCGATTGCTCATGTCAAAACCGAGGGAGGCGCACGCGGATTCTTCAGCAAGCTGAAGAGCCTGCTGACTCCTCGCGAGCAGGATGAACGGAAAGAAGAAAGCACACAGGCTTACATTCCCATCGACGCCTCGGTGGATCTTCCCTACCAGAGCCCGATCGCCGAGCTAGGCCCGGGCGAACTGTTCGGCGAGATGACTTGCATGAGCTATTACCCGCGCTCGGCCACGGTGCGCGCGAAGACCGATTGCACGATGCTGGAGATGTTGCGCAATGTTCTCGACATCATGCAGCGCAACAAGAATTTCCGCGAACAACTGGACCGCACCTACAGGAAGCGCGCTCTGGATTCTCACCTGCGCAGCGTTCCCGTCCTGGCGCCGCTGACTGCGGACTTCGTCGAGCGTTTGCGGGAGCATGTCGAACTGCTGCGCTTCCAACCGGGACAAGTCATCTGCACCCAGGGTGAAGTGGCCGACAGCTTTTACCTGGTGCGGCTCGGATTTGTGAAAGTGTCCCAGCATCGTCCGGGCGGAGATATCGTACTGGCCTACCTGGCGCGGGGTTCGTACTTCGGTGAAATGGCATTCCTCACGGGCACGCCGCGCATCGCCACTTGCACGGCTCTGGACCACGTGGAGGTGGTCCGCATTCCGGGAGAAGATTTCCGGCTCATGCTTGAGCGCTTTCCAGAGATCCGGCGGAAGTTGGAAGCGGAAGCGGCCGAGCATGCTGAGCAAAACCGGCAAAGAGTCACACGACTCGCCAATGTCCCCGTGGACCAGTTTCTGAATCAAGGTTTGATGGAAGCGCAGAGCCTGCTGCTGCTTGACCTCGACCGTTGTACGCGCTGCGATCAATGCGTGCGCGCCTGCGCGGATGCCCACGACGGGGTGAGCCGGCTGATTCGGGAAGGACTTCGCTTCGATCGCTTTCTGGTCGCGACCTCGTGCCGGCAGTGCCGCGATCCGCTTTGCATGGTGGGCTGCCCTGTCGGATCGATTCGCCGGCGCAATTCGCTCGAGGTGATTATCGAGGACTGGTGTATCGGTTGCGGCCAGTGCGCAAATAATTGTCCGTACGGAAATATCAATATGCATCCGTTCCCAGTCCAACTGGATGATCCGTCATATCCGGGAAGAAGGATGGCCAGCGTAAAGATGAAAGCCACATCGTGCGATTTGTGCCTCGACCATGCGGAACCGAGTTGCGTTTATGCCTGCCCGCATGATGCGGCTCATCGCGTGAACCCGCTGGAGTTTTTCGGCGGCCTGCTTCAGCAGCCGAAGTCAGGCAAACAGTAGCCCATGCGGATTGATGAGACACATCGGAAGTGGGCCATCGGGAGCACGGCCGCGTTGCTGGTGGCCGCGGCATTTTACGTTCCCTACAGCCGCACAACGCCGCAGGGCGCGAGCGGCGGGACCGCAGCCGGATTGACGTATGGGAGCATCGCGTCCGCATTGATGATGTTCGCGGGACTGCTGGGCGCACGGAAAAAAGTCCCGGTCTGGCGCGTAGGGCGCGCGCAGGCGTGGATGCGCGGCCATCTTTGGCTCGGCCTGATCAGTTTTCCGTTAATCCTGTTTCATTCGGGATTCCATTTTGGGGTGGGACTGACGAAGGCTCTGATGTGGCTGTTTGTTGTGGTGCTTGTTAGCGGCCTCGTGGGCGCGGCGCTGCAACATTTCATGCCCCGGCTTACCACGCAAAGAATTCCATTGGAGACGATTTACGAGCAAATTGGAGCGGTGCGTTGGCAACTCATCGCCGAGGCCGAGGCCCTGATCGAGGAGGCCTCGTCGGCCCTGGCAGGCAGCGTTTCGCAAGCCACCGAACAACAGCGCGCCGCGGCGGCAAGCGCCGGCACGATTGGCGGCTTGACGGTCGCATCGGGATTGCAGGTGGATGAAGGGGCCGGGGTTCAACTTCGGGAATTCTTTCGCCGCGAGATGCAGCCGTATATTGAGAAGAGCGGGAGCAACAATAGGGCATTAGCCGATCGCCATCAATCTCAGGGCATGTTTCAGCGACTTCGCCTGCTCCTGCCGCCGAACCTGCATCCGACGGTCGACGATTTGGAAAACATCTGCGAAGAAAAGCGCGAACTCGACCAGCAGGCGAGGTATCACCGCATTCTCCACGGCTGGCTGCTCGTGCACATTCCGGCCTCCTATGCCCTATTGGTGCTGGGAGCGGTTCATGCGGTGATGGCGTTGCGTTACTGAGGGAAAACGATGCCGCGGCGTGTACGCACCACCAAGAACCTGGCTCAGCGGGTGGACCTGCAGTATTTCAAGCAGCCCCATCCCCTTCGCACGTGGCGGTTGTGGCTGTCGATTCTGATTCCTGTTATTGCAGTGGCATGGTTCGCGGCCGAGCGCGCGTCGAGCCAGAAAATTCTTAGCAGCGGGCCTCTCTCGGCGTCTCATGCCGTGTTGGGGAAAAAATGTAATGTCTGCCATGTAACCACTCTGGGAATTTTTCGCGCCGCAGTTAGCGACGATGCCTGCTCCAAATGCCACGATGCTCCGGCACACCATGCCGATCAAGTGGCCTTCAAAGTTAGTTGTGGTTCATGCCACGTAGAACACAAAGGTTCGCTTCGTCTGGCGACCACGGCGGACGCGAGTTGCACACAGTGTCATGCTGGCTTAAAAATCCGAAGCGGGAACCTGCAGTATGTGCGCGTGGTGAAGAACTTCGACAGGGAGCATCCGGAATTTGCGGCATTACGGCCGGGCGCCCGCGATCCTGGTCAAGTCAAGCTGAATCATTACGCGCATCTGCGCGCTAATCTTGTAGGTCCGGCAGGGGCGGTGCAAATGGATTGTCAGGACTGCCATCGCCTCCCCGCGATGGACGGGAACTGGCCATATTCGGCGCCCAAGTCCTCGGCGTCAACGTCTCAGCCCGCGTCGCAAGTCTCGTCCTGGGAGAGGACTGCTGGGACGGAACCGAGCGCGGACTTGAAGCACTCGCATTCCCAGGATTACATGGCGCCGATTCTTTACGTGAATCAGTGCGCTGGGTGTCACGTTAAGGATTTGCAGTTTGACAAGCGATTCGATCAAGCGGCCCCGCATGACAAGCCGGAGATTGTCCAGGCATTTCTGGTGCAGAAGTACGGCGATTATTTCGCGTCGCATCCGGGAGCGCTGTCGGAGGCGGTCGCGCCGGAAAGAATTCTGCCGCGCTCGATTTCTCCAAATGCGTCGAAATTGCCGCTGCCCGTTCCCCACACCCGACAGGAATGGATGGACCAGCAAGTCATGCTGGCTGATCGTCTGCTATTCGATAAAGGATGCAAGCTCTGCCACGTGATGCTCGAAGGAAATGGGGCCGCAGGGAAGGTGCCTCTGCCCGTGGTGGCGAAGTCTTCGATCCCGACGCGCTGGTTCCTGCATGCCCTGTTCAGCCATGATTCTCACCAACTGCTGACCTGCACAGCGTGCCACGGCCGCGTGCCGGAGAGTCGCGAAACCGCCGACATTCTGCTGCCGGGAATTGCGTCCTGTCGCGAATGCCACGAAGATAGCGGGCCGCGCCAGGATGCTGCCAGCGGCCGCTGTTCCGAGTGTCATTCGTATCACGACTGGAGCAAAGAGCGGCCCACCAAAGGTAGGTTCACGATCCCGCAGCTGCGCGCGGAAAAATGACGGCTGATATATCAGTGGGTGGGGCCCGGTGGACTGTCTGTGACCGTGTAGAACTTGCCATCGCGAAGATACAAGCGCTGCATTTCCTGCAGATTGAACGGGCGCGCGCCTCGGCGTCCGAGCACCGCCACCTGATTTCCGCTCTCATCGACGGCGCGATCACGATCGATGCCTTTGGAAATGGCTAGCGCCGGCCCGCGCGTGTGATGAGTCGCAATCAATTTGGGAGTGGGGTGCGGGCTGAACCCGGCGAAGTTAGGATTGTCGGTGGGCGAAAACAACTGAATCACGCGCAATCCGTTCTTGCCATCGGCCACATAGGCGAACAACTCAGATGAGACCATGCCGAGTTTGACGTCGTTCACGTCATTCATGGCGCCGTCGGCGTTGAAAATCTGATCCAGCTTCGGTTGTTCGGGATGCTCGATATCGACTATTGCCATGCCTTGCTTGCCCGCTGCGACGTACGCATAGGTGCGCGCTACGTAGATATTGCGTGCATCAGGCAGCGGAACTTCGGCGCCCGGCACCGGGACTGGATGGTCGAGATGAGTAATATCCAGGACTTTCATTCCGGAACGATCCACGACGAACGCGTAGCGAAACTGCACGGCAATTCCTCGCGGCTCAATTAAAGAGGGCGCGCCAACTTGCGCCACGAGTTCGGGTTTCAGTGGATTATCGAGACTCACTACAGCCAAGCCCGCATCGCAGAGAATGTAGGCATACGTGCCAACGATCGCAATTCTCCGCGCTCCCCTTAGCGTACCGTTCGGGTTGAAGGCCAAGGCGCGTTTAAGAAAGTTGTTGCGAGGATCGCCGTCGAGCAATGTTCCGACACCGGGGCTCTTCCCCTTCAGATTCGGATCGCCAATGATGACCAGTCCTTCTTCTCTGTCGGCGACGTAAAGAAAACCGTAAATCAGGTGGATCGATTGCTCCTCGTTCTCCGGACGATGCGTGCGCAACGGGTCCACGCCCAGCGTCGTGGGAGTCGCCACCGCCATCGCATGTCTTGTCGGTACGTAGAAGCGCTGGCCCAGAGGCGAGACCGGAGCAGTAATCGTGCGCTGAGAAATGTCCTTGTCATCGACATTCGCAATGTCGTAGACACGCAGGCCGCCTTTCCCCATGGCCGCGTAGAGATATTCCCCGCGCGCCTGAATATCCAGAATCCCTGACCCGGCGTGGCCGTAGGCCTCCTTCAACTCGCGATTATTCTTCACATGCTTGTTGTAATCGTCAGGATAAGCCAGCTTTTGCAGATCGCTTCCGATTACCGCGGGAGGCTCGTCATGCTCAGTGACCGCAACCGCTTCATAGCCTTTGCTGCCGGTCGCCACATAGATGTAGCGGCCCATGAAGTTCATAAAGTTCGTCCCAAGCAGCATTAACTGGGTCATCCAGGCATTGTTATCGCCGGCCTTCGAGACATGACAATCCGTGCATTGTTTGGTTTCTTTGGCGCGCACGGTGTGAGGAACGAAGGTACTGAAAGCCTGACCGCTGAAGCCTTCCGCAGAAATCGTCTGCTGCTGGTAGTAGATCCAGTCGCGGTTGTTGTTCTGGGAACTCACGAGTACGGCGCATGCCGAGCGCACGGGTGCGACTCGATGCCCGGTTACGGTGCCATCGATGGCCAGACTATAGACGTCGTCGCGCAGAATCTGGAAATCATACGACGTCCAGTTGCGAGTCGTGAGGCCCTCGTTATGCAGCATGGGCATCTTTTGATTCGCGGTCATCGGAAGATGACATCCATAGCAGGTGGGTGCCCACGAACTGTGGCAGGCGTAACAAGTCATCCGGCTGTTTTCGTGGGCCAACTGCGACTGGTCGCCGTTTGCGCTGCCCCAAGTTGTGCCGTCTTTCTGGATGGTCTTGGCGAGCCGCGATTTCTCGTTGTAGTGCGCGTTGCCAGGAGTAACGGAGTCGATGACCTGGACCACTTCCCACTGTTCGTTTTTTTCGAGCATGGAACGCTGAAACAGGCGATCTCCTTCCCAGTAGAATCGGCGTTCGCCCCAGGGCGTGCGAAGGCCCTCCATTGCGTTGCCGCCGGCGGGCGCGGCGATACCTGAGGTCCGCAACGTCGCACGCTGCTGGATCGTGCCATGGCAGTCGACGCAATCGACTTCGATGGCGTTGCGCGTTTCTCCATACAACCTTCCATTGCCGTGACTGTCCTGAACGAAGTGGCAGTCGACGCAATGCATTCCTTTTTCGAGGTGAATATCTTTCAGGTGTACGGCCTTGCCGAACTTTTCCGGGTCATCAAAAGAAACCCGGTTGTCGTCGGCGTCGAGTAGGTTGCCTTTGCGATCGTGCTTGAAGACTGCGCGGAAGATCCATCCGTGGCTGTGAAAGTCGGCGAACTGTGTGTTCTTGAGTTCTTTGTTAAATTCTGGCGTCCCGGTCTTCTCCAGGAAATTCACGTCGGACCAGTTGCCGCGAATCGCGGTGCGCTCGGGATTGCGCGTCTGGATCTCCTGCTGCTCCTTCGGACTGGGATGGCGCTGTTGTTTGGGATACATCTTGTCGCCATCGACCTCGTTGTCCCACCAGGTATACCCAAAGTAAGTCGCCACCATGTTGGTCCCGGGGTGAATGTGGCAAACCATGCACTGGCTCGAGGGAATCGATCGTGTGAATGCATGCCTAACGGGATGTCCGGACTCATTTTTTGGGATGGTTGGATCAGCGGTTTCGCTCTGTCCCAGGTTGCCCGCCGCCGCGTAGTGTCCAGAATGTTCGGGCGAACGATCGTTGGCATAGATCACGTGGCAGGCGCTGCATCCGCTGGCGCGAAAGTCTCCGGGTTGATCGTTGGTGCCGGGGAATGAGAGCAAAGGATCAAGCAACCGCGTCTTCTGCAAGCCGAGAACGGTGGGGTCGGTACGCAGCAGAGTGCCAAAACCGCGCTCGCCTAATTTGACGTCTGGCTTTCCCGGCTCCTCTTCGAGGCTGGGAATGCCGACTTCGGGCTTCTTTTCGCCGCCCCGCTCGAACGATCGCAACACGTTGCCCGGTTGCGATACTTCCCATCTTTGAATGGGCTCAAGGTAGGGCAGAATTCCCTTGGTGCGCGTCTCCTCGGGAGTCGGGGGCGGAAAGGTCTGCAATCTCTGCGGCGTTCCATCGGGCGCGTAGCTTTCGCCAAAGAACGCATTCTTCAAAGGAATAGCGCCATTGTTGTAGAGCGCGGCCTCCCATAGCATTGCGCCGTGCGTCATCATGCTGGTTCTGACGCGCTGGACTTCGGAGGTGTGACATCCCGACCGGCCGCAGGTTTGCTCCGCTACGCGCAAATCGCCGGGATTTACAAACCGGATGTAATCCGCATCTTCTTTTAACCACTTCGTATAAGCGCGGATTGGGTTGGCGGAAGTTCGGGCATTCTTTGCAAAGCGAGGCCTCGGGTGAGCTTGTTCAGTCAGATCCGAGTATTGTGGCGATCCTTGCAAAACACCGGCGGGCAGCGCGATTTCGGCATTTCCTCCATGACAGTCGGTGCAACCGAGGCGCACGGTTCCGGTAGAGTGCATGGTCGCGCTATCCATAGGGTTGTGGCAACTTGCGCAACCTGCCGACCGCTGCCGCGCCTCCTCAAGCGTGTCTCCCAGCCCAGGGGAGTTCTCAGCGCCCGCTTGTGTCGGGAATTCCCCAGCGCGTTCTGCTGCCGCTGTTTTGTCGGGAGGGCCGCACACCGCCAACGCTGCACAGAGCAGGATCGCCATCAACATTATTTGCCGCAAACGCGGTGGAGAAAGGGTTTGCCGCGAAAATCGTCGCCAGGAAAGCCGCATAGCTTAAGTCAGAACGTCAGCCGTATGGTTGTAAATCCGGAGACTAACACTCGCTTGTTGAAAATGTCCTCGAAACCTGCGCCTGGAACTAAGTTGGATACTCCGCTCGTGATCACGATATTTTCGGTCAATGGCGGCCGATATTGAAGACCGATGCCCGTGTCGGTACCGATGCTGTGTCGAATTCCGGTTTGTGCCAGGACGAATTGCAACGGTTCGGTGCGGTCGAACCGCAGGTAGTTCGCATTGACGAACGCGCGCAGTTTGGGCGTCACATTGAAATCGGCGCCCGCGTTGAATACATAGACCCCGGGATTCACGAAATTCGCCTGGCCTTCTTCTTTATTGCTGCGCAAGCTGACCAGCAGGCTGCCGGGATTCGTGAGCGCGATTCCCGTGCTGGTCAGGCGCATCCCCTGCTGGTCAAAGAAGCTGAAGGCTCCGCCAGCAAAATTCGTTTCATCCACAATGGTGTCGAAGCCGTGTGCGGAGGAACCGCGGCCGCCCAATCCGAGCGCATCTGACCGGTTACTGGGATCTCCCGAGGCGTAGAAGAACGACGACCGGAAGCGCACCCAATCCTTGTCTACTGACAGCTCCAGTGCCGCCATCCTTCCATCGATGTCGACGCGTCTTCCCGCGATTGGATTGAGAGTGTCATGGCCCAGCGCCTGATAAAACGCGTGACTCACATTCAGGCGGCCGATGTGGCCGTTGCTGGCCCAACCCAGGTAGTAAGCGCGAATGCCATGCTGCAGGATGCCTTCGTTCACCACCAGTCCGATGGGCGATGGCCGGACGAGGAATCCATTGTCGTCGAAGTGGGTCGAGGGGTCGTCGCGGTTGTAATGGAAACTGAATTCTGTGGTGTAGCCCTTGGCAAAGAAATCCTGAATGTACACGTTCCCGACGTAGACCTGTTGATGGCGGCGCTCAAACGTGTTCAGCCCGCTATTCGTGTTCTTTTCCAGAAAGTAAAACCAGGCCAGGTTGTAGTTGATCCGGTTCGAGTGCAGATTTCCGAAAAGCCGCACGCCGGGTTGCTCCTCGGCGAAAATAAAACCGCGAAAATCACTGACGAACTGCTGAATGCCTGCCCGGACGGAGATGAAATCAAAATTCGGGCTGAGATCGTGGATCTTGGCTTCGACAAAACCCTCTTGCACTCCGGCGTGGGTATCAAACCGGTTGGTGCCATTCCGAACATCGATGTTCACCAGCCCGCGCTCGCGTGTTTGCAGGAAATTGAGGTTGAATTCCGGCGTAAAGCGAACGCGGAAATCAATCGGTCGAAAACTGGTGTCGCCTTCAAAGAGATCGAAAGAGAGACGGAAACTTTGCGAGGCAAAGCCCTGTTCACCGCGGCCGAAAAAATCGGGATTCCCTCCTTGCTCCTCTGATATTCCGCTCGGTACAGGCAGGCGGCGTACATCCAGTCCGGTGAGGCTGGTACCGGTGAAGTCAAAGAACCATCTCTCACCGAAAATTGGCTTGTCGCCCTTGAGGCGACTGCGATTGAACGGATCGTACCAGTGTGCCTTGGTGTAAGGGAATTCGCCGCCTTTGCCGTAGCGGTCCCACGGTGGCATCGGAACATCCCACCGATCCGGCTCCTTCGCGAAAGTTGCTGAGTCCGGAGGCAGTTGCTCGGGAGCAATTCCCAGCGGACCGGGAGAAGAAAGCGCCTCTGATGTTCTCAACCCTGGTGTTCTCAACCCGGGATACGGTCCAGTCGGCGAAGGCGGTGGTGCCGAGGATGACGGAACAGCGCCAGGAACACCGGATGGACCTTTGGTCGGCGAGATTTCGCCCGTGACTGGCTCTAACGCCAGGTCCCTCGTCTCGAGGCCATTGATCGGGACGCTTGTTAGGTCAATGGTCTGGAATCCTTCCTTTTCGGCCTTGAGTTCATAAGATGCCGGCGACAGATCGACAAATCGGAAGATGCCTTCGGCGTCAGTCCACTTCTCGTTCATAACAATGCCTGCCCGGAGCAGGCTGATTTTTGCTCCGGGGATGCCCAGCTTGGTTCGCGGATCTCTCACCCTACCTTGCAGTGATGCGATGTTGGTGGGCATGTGTCCGGGAATGCGTTGCGCTTGTCCCAACACGGGGCTCATCCAGGCGATAAAGCCCAGGAACGCGACCGGAGTCGTCCATGCCCTTACCGCCAACGACGCTCTCGCCAGGTTAGTGTTCATTCCCCGAAATTTCCCAACACTTTCCCGGAAACGATCCCCGGAACTTCCCATGGCTTTCCCCGGAATTTGGCCTTCGCTAACGTCGCTTTGCCAGCTGGAATCGATTGGGGCATAACTCCTATCACAACTTGTGTCGAGCATCAAGCATTTGCTTGACTTCATCACGCGCGCGGGCATAATGAATGCACAAAATAATTCTGAGCCCGCAAATTCTCTCGTAGAACTTGAATGATGAAGACCAGGAAGCACCATCTCTGCGCACTTTCTGGATTCTCTCTGTTGGTGTGTGCGGCAGTTCTGCTTTGCCTGTCGTGTGGTGGTGGCGGCGGATCCTCGTCTTCTAATCCGCCTGATCCTCCGCCGGCGACCCCGCTCACCGTCTCCGACGTAACCAACGTGGTGCAGAATGCAGTGCTGTCGGTGAATGCGCCCATGGTGGTGGCGGTTGCGGATCGCGCCGGAAACATTCTTGCTGTGTTCGAAACGGCCGGAGCGCCATCGACCGCCACCGGAAACTTTGGCGCGATGGTGCCAGCGGATGAACTGGCCGTCAGCTTGGCCCGCACGGCGGCTTTCTTCAGCAATGACCAGGCACCGCTCTCTTCGCGGACTGTGCGATTCATCAGCGGCATTCATTTTCCGCCCGGAGTCGCTGGCACTGCCAATGCCCCGCTGTACGGAATCGAAAATACCAACCGCGGTTGCACATTGAGTACGAATTTTCTGCCGGGACAAATGTTGCCTCCACTGCGGTCAATCGATGGCACCCAGCCCGGTCTCGGCATCATTACGGGCAAGGCGGATACCAACGACAGCGATCCGCTCGCCGTCAATCCCGGGGGCGTGCCTTTATTCAAGGGCGGAGCAGTCGGGGGTGTGGGCGTGGTGAGCACATCTCCAGCGATTGCAGAATTTGCCGCGTTTTCAGGCGCGATGAATTCGGGGTTTCTGCCTAGCGCGTCTCAACTTCCTCCTCCGGGCGTCGTCATCATCAACGGCATTGCCTTGCCTTTCGTGAACCAGACCACGCAGCCTCCGGGCACGTCTCCGGGAACCTTCGCAGGCACTTACGAGATATCTCCGGTGGCGGGCACGCTGCCGCCCGAGGGATTCTTAGTGGGTCCCAATGCCGGAAGCTCGCTGTCGCAAAGTGATGTTGACGAAATCATCATGAACGCCGTGGCGACTGCAAACACGACGCGCGCTGTCATCCGCCTTCCACCCGGCTCCAGAGCCAAAATGACGATCGCGGTTTCAGATCTCGATGGCACCATTCTCGGTCTCTACCGCATGCATGATGGGACCGTATTCAGCGCCGATGTAGCCGCGTCCAAAGCACGTAATGTGGTCTGGTTCAGTACCATCGGCGTAAGAGATTTACCCGGCGTGCCGGCGGGAACCGCGGTGACGAATCGCACGATTGGGTTTGGTGCGCAGCCGCTGTTTCCGCCCGGGATCGACGGATCGGGCGATGGGCCATTTTTTGAGTTGTATCTGAACGATATGGAGAACCCGTGCACGCAGGGATCCGATCCGTTTCCGCCCAACACCAACAACATGAGCGGCGTGGTATTTTTTCCCGGAAGCTTGCCGCTCTATCGGAATGGCGTGCTCGTCGGCGGTCTGGGAGTCAGCGGGGACGGTGTTGACCAGGACGATTTCGTGACCGCCGGAGCGGTAAACGCTGCATGTGGCGCTGGGGGGCCGTGTGGCGTACCTGATTTTCAGGCGGCCCCCGGTATCAGAGCCGATCAAGTTGTCATCGAAAACGTGCGCCTGCCCTACCTCAAATTTCCGCGAAATCCCACCGATTGAAAGGTAATGGAAGGAGAGGAGACGCGAGCCGCAAACTTGAAGCAGTGGCGATGCGGCTCATCTTCTACGTTAAGATTGGCAATCGCGTCTACGCGCAGCCAGACTGCTCTTCCTGCGAATGAGTTTGAAAGCATCAATTAGGTGAGGGCTTTTCGGACTTGGGAGGCTACACAGAATAAAAACCGGACGCCGGGTCTAGTGCCCGGCGTCCAGAATTGTTTAGGCTTTCTCTTCCACCAAGACCGAAGACTAAAAGTCGTGGTCTTCCGGCGTGCAGGTGCAAGGCAATCCGCTCAACATCCCATCATAGTAGCAGAGGTTCTGCAAGAGCGTTTGCTCCTTCGTCCCCAGATTCGAGTCGGCGAAAGCTGTTTCGGTGACGGCGTACGTTGTGGCTTTGACCATCTGGATATGCGTCGCAAATCCACGGAGTCCGGCCGTCGGCACAACGTTGGTCGGGTCCAGAGTCGAAGACGAAATGACCTTGATCACGCCACGAGTCGCCACTTTGCCGGTCAAGGGATTGGCGGTCAGCTGGGTCTTTACGTCTTCCGAGAGCAAGCCGTCAGGCGTGATCTCGCAGGCGCAGCATTCCGTCAGTTCCTCGCTGTCATCGAACACATAGAAGGCCGCCCAGAGGTTGCCCGCTGTGTCGCCATCGTTGATGAAACGAACCGTTGCATCCGGGGCAGCGGCGACGTTGTTGGCAAAATAGGTGACAAAGTAAATGGTGTTATCACCTGTTGATGTCGCGGCTTGAGCCGCCGCAGGTACAGAAGCGATGGCCATTATCAAGGCAATCGCCAGCATCGGAAACAACAAAAGACTAACTTTTCGCATTTATCCTCCTCTATGGATACACGCCGGGAGCGCTGGGGGGAGGTCAGCTATGGCGCGGCTCAAATCTATTCGCCGGTGAGTTCTCTTTACAACTACCCACCTGGATTAGCCGGGTTCTTGCTGGTTCGATAATTAATGCTTTAGGACTAGTCCTTCACCGGCACATACGTCAGCCCAATTGCTGATCATCCTGTTGGCCCACAGCTTGGGTATTAAGGTAGTCGCCGAAGGTACAGAAACTGAAGAACAAATCAGTGAACTGAAGCGGCTAGGCTGCGAGCTGGCTCAGGGATATCTCTATTCTCCGCCGGTTGACGCGAACGCGGCATCCGCACTTCTCCGGCGCAGTTACCAAGAAGTGCTGCCATCAAGACTTCTCTTGTAAAAGTTGCAGGACAGACCAGGCGATAATACAACAATTTGGGGTGAACGAACTCGTGGGCTCGCTGCCAGCGAGTCTTCTTGAACCCTTCGTTAGCTCGCTTCCGCTTTACCCTCGATAGGCCCGGTCGCGGCCGTCCGATGCAGGGTCGAGGGAGAGTTTCCCGATTTCCGGAAATACATATCCAGATCTGCCGCTTGTATCAACTGGTCGACAGTGGCGCCTTCGACATATTCTGTGAGGCCACAGGTCAAACCGAGGGTGTAACCGCAATGTTGATGGGAGCTGTTCCACGAATCAATGAGCCGGTTAAGCCGCTCCACCGCCGCCCTCGCCCGATCCATATCGGTGTCGGGCATAACCACCACAAACTCGTCGCCGCCATAGCGAACAATAAAATCCCCTGCCCGGAAGTTTTTCCGGAGCAGGGATGCCACATCCATCAGGACACGGTCCCCGGTCAGGTGCCCAAAACGCGTATTGAAGGACTTGAAGTTATCCACATCCGACACCATTACGGTTAGCGGAAGGTTGGTTCGTTGCGATCGGCTGATTTCGGCCTCCAGTGATTCTTTAAGAGAGCGGCGATTGGGAATCCCGGTCAAAGGATCGATACGGGCCATCCTTTCTGCCCGCTGGAGTTGATGGATCAGTTCGCGCCGGGCCCTTTGCAGCCGGAGCCTTTGGTCAAACATGTAAATGTTCAGCAGGACAAGCAATCCAATCAATCCGAAGAAGAGCGAAGTAAATTCCTGTCGGTTGGCAAGCTGTGCTTCGGCCTTCCGGATAAGCTGAGGCATCAGGAGGGCCAGGAACCCAGCCGCGATGACCAGCAGGATGAGAACCGCAATACCTAGAAGTTGGAAATCACGCCATTCCAGGGCCTGTATGTCTTGTTCCACTTGCTCGGGCGTCGATGCCTGGGTTGATTCTGTGACGGTTTGGATTTCAGACATTGTAGCCTCAGACTTCTCTTCGGGATGCTCCTAATCGTTTGTTCTTCTATGAGTTTCCTCGGAAGTGGCGAATCTAGAAAGTTACAGTAGTAATTTGAGGTGCCGCCCCAACTATCGTCATGGAATCGAGGCGATTCGGTTCCCGTAGCGACGGACAGGGTCAGCGCCGCGTGGAGATTTGTTGGGGCGGTATAGGGCTCCACGTCTGCTCGACCTCGCGTCAGGGGAGACGATGTTAGGCGGCGCCTGAAAGCATACGCCTTCCTGCTTTTGCTACTCCGTGGGGTGTTCCGTAAGCGGAGCCTTATTTGTGACATTGATCACAGGCAGCTGTGAGTTATCGCACTGCCAAGATGTTTACTTCTACTTGACAATGGCCCGCATTGATTCGGGGTAAACAGAGCATTTGAATCTCGGTTCGTTGAGGAGACCACGCATGCTTACGAGGAACCCTGCAGTCTGGTTCTTGATCTTGGCCGTGGCTTTGATAACAGTACCTTACAGTCATGCCATCCCGGCGTTCTCCCGGCAATATGGGACTTCGTGTACTACTTGCCACATCGATTTCCCCAAGCTCAACGATTTCGGCAAGGCCTTCAAGGACGCGGGATTCAAGTTTCCGAAAAACGACGAGGACTTCATCAAGGTTCCCCCGGTAATGCTAGGAGCGCCGGCGCAGAAAGAGATGTTCCCGCACGTGATCTGGCCGGGCACGATTCCCGGCATGCCGCAGATTGGTTTGCGGTTTAACACGTTTTTCCAGGTGTATTCCAAGAACGCCAATAACTTTAATGCTGGCACAACCGGCCCGTTCGTTCCCCGGACCGACTTCCAGCCTGGCCTGTTCAGTATTTTCACGGCCGGAAATTTTGGTGACGGCATCGCGTTCTGGGTGGATGACGACATCAGCGTGGGCGGATTGAACGCGAACGGCGAGTTAGGTGATGGCTACTTGAAGTTCGTCAATATTGGGCGCCTGATGAAGCTGCCGACCGACTCGCTGAGTCTGCGCGTCGGACAATTTGAAATTGACTTGCCCTTTAGCCAGGCACGCTCGTGGAACCTGAGCGGATGGGATATCTACGACCAGGCAAATTTTGGCGCCTCCAACGGGCTCGGCCCGGGTGTCAATAATGGCTTCGCCTTCTCGTCGCCGGGACAAGGCGTCGAAATCAGCGGGGGGCATAATTACGGCGGATATCACTACTCACTCGCCTTCATCAATCAGAATACGAGCGGGACGACTGCGAGCGGCGCCAATGTGAGTCCCGAGGTCGGGATATTCTCGGATTCGAACTTCAAGGACATTTACGGGCGCTTCCAATACCGATTCAATCTCGAGAAGGATGCGACGAGCCGCAACGACATCCAGGCAGCGGGCGCGACCGGGCCGCGGGATCATACTTATCTGCAATTGGGGACGTATTACTTTTATGGGCGCTCCGCGCAAAGTGTGAACGGTGAGAATGGCGTGCTCTCAGCGCACGAGCCCTTTTACAGAACCGGCGGGGATTTCAGCTTCAACTATCGCACCTTCAATCTTTTTGGCCTGTACATGTACGGACACGATAAAGATCTGGAGGAAAACGGCTCCGGGACAGGATTTATCACGGGCGGTCCGGCGCATTTCAGCGGCGGCTTCCTCGAGGCCGACTATCTCGCCTTGCCTTGGTTGATGACCATCATGCGCTATGACCGGGTGCAGTCGGAGGCTGATCTCCTCAACGCGGAGAGCGGAGTTTTCAATAATTACTATTCGCCTGCCAGCGCCACCCGCAACCGGATCAGCCCGGGCGTTCAGTTTCTCATCCACGCCAACATCAAGGCCTCGTTTGAGTATCAGTTCCGGCCGCAACAGCGCGTCTACGACGGAGAGGGCAACCCAATTTCAAATCCCTTTCGCACGAATGAAGCAATTGCGGGCTTGGAATGGGTCTATTAGACATTCAACCCCCCCAGCGGAGAATTTCGAACAAGGAGAAATCATGAAAGGCAATTTCGCAGCAGTTCTTGTGGTCACGGTTGTATTAAGTGTGGCAGCCAGCGCGGGCAGCATCAGCGGAAAAGTTTCAGGCGTCAACGGAGAGTCGGTAGTGTATGTCGACACGATTGCCGGAAAGACGTTCCCGGCGCCTTCGGAACATCCTGTTATGGATCAGAAGGGTTTGCTGTTCCAGCCGCACATTATGGTCGTGCAGGGGGGGACCACGGTTGAGTTCCTGAACAGCGACAAGGTTGCGCACAACGTGTTTTGGCCCTCTGTCATGCAGGGGAAGAAGAAACTCCCCGGCAAGAATCTGGGCACATGGCCGACGGGCGAGAAGCGTCCGTTCAAGTTTGACGAAGTTGGAGTCGCGGCGCTGTTGTGCAATGTGCACCCGGAAATGTCCGGCTATATCATCGTGGTGCCGACCCCCTACTACGCGAAAACCGACAAGAGCGGAGAGTACAAGATCGAAAACGTTCCCGACGGCCAATACAACATCGTGGGCTGGCATGAGGGCGCGAAAACTTCGACCAAAGCGGTGACGGTGGCGGGCGCCACCAAAGCGGATTTGACTGTGAGCAAGTGAACATGGGTCAGGGAAGCGGCACGCACGTCCCGCTTCCCTCTGGCGAATTCTGAAATTCTCCGAGGACTCGGGCGAGACTTTCTCATGCTGAAGCGCTTTCTAGACAAGCGGGTGGACGAGGATTGGCTGCATACCAACTTCCCCTGCATGATGGCGTGCCCGGCGCATACGAACGCGGGCCGCTACGTTGGATTGATCGCCGAGGGCCGATTCGAAGAGGCATATAAATACGCGCGCGGACCGAATCCGCTGGCCAGTATTTGCGGGCGTGTTTGCGCTCATCCATGTGAATCCGCGTGCCGGCGCGGGCAAATTGACAAGCCTATCTCGATCCGGGCGCTGAAGCGCTTTCTTACCGAGCGCTATGGACCGGAGTCCAAGTACCACATCGACGTGAATGCGAATGCAGTCAAGACCGCGCTGCCCTTCAGGGTGGCCGTGGTGGGCGGGGGCCCAGTGGGGCTTTCGGCGGCGCATGACCTGGCGCTGATGGGATATTCGGTCACGATTTTTGAGGCAGCGCCGGTCGCCGGCGGAATGCTTTATCTGGGTATTCCCGAGTATCGCTTGCCGCGCGATGTGGTGGAAGCACAGGTGCGCGAGATTCTCGCGACTGGCGACATCACGCTGAAGCTCAACCACCGCGCGGGCCGCGACTTCCAGATCGGCGAACTGCGGCAGCAGGGATTCGACGCGATTCTGCTGGCCATCGGAGCGCACCGCAGCCGGGACCTGACCATTCCGGGTGTGGATCTGGACGGCGTGCACCGCGGCGTGGATTTCCTGCTGAACGTCAATCTCGGATACAAGTTCACGATCGGACGGAATGTTCTGGTGATCGGCGGGGGGAACGTCGCCATGGACGTGGCGCGCTCGGCGGCGCGCGAAGTCTTGCGCCAACATGTGCCGGGCGGCGTGCAGGAATTGGCGCCGTCGGAAGAAAACGTGGCAGCCGTCGCCACCAAAGAAATGGTCGACATCTCACTCTCCGCGCTACGCATGGGCGCGCAGGAAGTACACGTAGTATGCCTGGAGAACCGCGAGGAGATGCCGGCGGCGCTGGAAGAAATTGAAGAGGCGGAGACCGAAGGCGTCATCCTGCATCCGGGATTCGGGCCGAAGAGATTCATTGGCAAAGGCGGAAAAGTTACCGCGCTCGAATGTCTGAAGACGAAGTCGGTCTTTGATGAAGAGCACCGGTTCAAGCCGGTTTTCTATGAAAACAGCGAGACCGACATCGAGTGCGACACGGTGATCATGGCGATCGGCCAGACCACCAATCTCGATTTCCTGCGCCCTGACGATAGCGTGGAAGTTTCCCCGCGCGGCCTGATCAATGTGAATCCGCATTCTCTGATGACCTCTGCCCCCGGAATTTTCGCGGGCGGCGATTGCGTGTTTGGACCGCGTCTGATCATTGATAGCGTGGGCGACGGCAAGCGCGCCGCGATGGGGATCGACGAATTTCTGCGCGGCGGGAAGCATCCGGAGCCGGTCATTGAAGTGACCGAACTGAAGCGGCACTCCATGCCACAGGAGTTCATGGAGCTAGTCAGGCAGCCTGTCCCTATGCTGCCGCTTGATCGCCGCACCGGCATGACTGAAGTCGAGGAGTGTTACGACGAAGCCGCTGCCATGGCCGAGGCGCAACGCTGCCTGCACTGCTGGGTTAATACGGTTTTTGAGGGCTATGGCGACGATGGGTCGCTCTGCATCCTATGCGGAGGTTGCGTCGACGTTTGCCCGGAGAACTGTCTCGAACTCGTCACACTGGACCGGGTGGAATTCAGTCCTGAAACCATCGAGCACCTCTCCGTGAACCGTGCGCTATATGACGCAGAGCTGCCGGACATGGAGCCGGAAGAATTGAACCAGGGTGGCGGGTCGGTAATGATCAAGGATGAAACGCGCTGTATCCGGTGCGGGTTGTGTGCGGCGCGATGCCCGGTCAATACCATCACCATGGAGTCCTACAATCTGCTGCCGGCCGAACCGACCGGCTTGATTTCCATAGCGGCAATGGATTCCAAGCTGCGCGCGCCGTCGGCGGCGTCAGCGGGCGCAGTGAGATAGGTATGGCAGAAGAAAACAACCCGAGAGTTCAAACTCCGGCAAAGGAAGGCGTCGATCGTCGCGAGTTTTTCGTCCGCGTCGGTCTGGGGTCGATGGCGATTGCCGTCGGTGGGACGGCTGTCTTCGGCTACCAGTTTCTGTCGCCCAACGTTCTCTATGAACCGTCTCCCGTCGTGAACATGGGAAAGCCGGACAGCTATCAACCGGAATCGGTGACGCTTGACGTCGATGCGCGCATTTTCGTGATTCATGCCCAGGAAGGCTTCTTCGTTTTAAATGCCGTCTGCACCCACCTGGGCTGCCTGACCGCGTGGAAACCGGATCTGGGGATCATCGCCTGCCCCTGCCATGGCAGCAAGTTCGCGGTCTTTCAGCCCGCCGGCAAAAGACCAGGCGACAAAATCGAAGGTCCCGCTCCAAAGCCGCTGCCCTGGCTCAAGATGTGGCTGAACGACGACGGCGAACTGATGGTCGATCGCTCCGAAGAGATTCGGCCGGAGACGTTCGTGAGGGTTTAGAAGAATGAGCACATCGTTCAACAGATATTTCGGCGAGTTGCGCGAGACGCGAGTGTGGCGCTCGGTCTTCCGCGGGGGCACGGGTAAGAGCACGCTGCGCAATTCGATGAAGATTCAGCGGAACATATTTCTGCACTTGCTGCCGACGAAGGTGCGTACCAGGATGCTGGAGTTCAACGCGACCTGGTACCTCGGCACGCTGACGCTGGGCACGTTCGCAATGCTCGTCGTCACCGGCATTCTGCTGATGCTTTACTACCACCCCTCGGCGCCGCAGGCATATGCCGATACTAAGGACCTGCAGTTCGTGGTCTCCTCTGGACAATTTCTGCGCAACCTGCATCGCTGGTCGGCGCACGCCATGGTGTTCCTGGTGTTCGCCCACATGTTCCGCGTGTTTTATCGCGGAGCGTACCGTCCACCGCGCGAATTCAACTGGGTGATCGGCGTCGTGCTCCTGCTGATGACGTTGCTGTTGAGTTACACCGGATACCTTCTCCCGTGGGATCAGTTGGCGTACTGGGCGATCACCGTCGGATCGAACATCGCATCGGCGGTCCCGCTCATGGGAAGCAAGGTGCGCTTCCTCATGCTGGGAGGACACTTCGTCAACGCCAACGCGCTGCTGCGTTTTTACGTGCTGCACTGCATGATCCTGCCGCTGGCTGCGCTGTTCTTTATTGCGATCCACTTCTGGCGGATTCGCAAAGATGGCGGATTGTATTCGCGACATAGTGAGCCGGGAGTCGCGATGGCGACCAATCCAGCGAGGCCTCCGCTATGAGCGACTCCCGAAAGTTTGTCGCGGAGGTGAATTCGGACGCTCGCAAAAATCCCGTCCGGGTTGCGTTCGTTACACGCCGCACTTCGGCAGAAGTGAAGGCCTTCGATGAGAGCAAAATACAATCGTTCCCCGAGGTGCTGTTCCGGGCAGCGATTGCGGTTGAAGTGCTGGCCAGCATGCTGGTGCTGATTTCGCTGTTCTTCAACGCTCCGCTGGAAGGCTTGGCGGATCCGTCACACACACCGAATCCAGCCAAAGCACCCTGGTACTTCCTCGGACTGCAAGAACTGCTGCACTACTTCCCGCCGGTGGTGGCCGGAGTGCTGGTGCCCACACTGGTGGTGCTGGCGCTGATTGTGATTCCGTATTTCAACATCAACATCGAAGCCGAAGGGCTTTTCACCAAGGATCGAGAAATACGCCTGAAAATTTTCTGGGTCGTCTCGGCAGCGTTATGCATTTTCCTGGTGGCGTTCGATGTGATCGTCGCGCTCGTCCCGACGATGATCACAGTTGCACTCATGGCCGTCGCGGCGGTAACGCCGGCAAATTCGCCATCCAGGTTTCGTAGTTCGCTCGCGGCAAAACCGCTCTCCTTCTGGATCATGAGTTGGTTCTTACTTGAGCTCGTCGTGCTGACGGCCGTGGGCACACTTTTCCGCGGACCGGGCTGGGCTTGGGTCTGGCCCTGGAGGAGTTGAGTGAAACTCCCGGCCCCTCTCGAGAAACTCCGCCAGAAGATGTTTGGCGACGTGGTGACGACATTCGCGTGGATGAGCGTGGTGCTACTCGTCCTGCTGGCGATCGCGCCAGCCAAAAATTTCTTTGCCGATTGGCACGTCTACCAGCGCGGTTACGAACGCCTGATCTCGAAGCGCAGCGATGCAATCACGTTGCGCCGTCACTTTGCACCCGGCATTCAGCAGATCTGGCTGCCTGAAATGGGCGTGGTCGATCGCTGCACGACCTGTCACAGCGCTCTCAAAGAAGCATCCCTGTCAGACATCACGATTCAACCATATCGCTATCATCCCCCGATTCCCCACAAGCCGGAAGAAATGGGTTGCTCGGTCTGCCATCGTGGACAAGGCACGGCAACGTCAGTAGAAGATGCGCACCAAAGCACGTTGGCATGGGAAGAACCCTTGCTGCCTGCAAAATATCTGGAGTCTTCGTGCGGACAATGCCACCAGCAGGATCTGAAGGGCACGCCGCAGTTGAACCTTGGCCGCAGGATGCTGAGCGCCTATGGCTGCGTTCATTGCCACACGATTAAGCGTCCGGATGGCAGCTTGATCACTGGGACCGACGATCCTCCATCGCTGGCGCACATTGCCGACAAGACTACCCGTGAGTGGATCTTCGCATGGCTGAAAGATCCTCAGGCGTATTCAACGACCGCGACCATGCCGAACTTCAAGCTGAGCGACAACGATGCGCGCGACATCTCCGCGTTTCTGATTTCGTCGAGCACGCCAGCTTCGCTCAAAGTTGTGCAAGCATCGCTCGACGCGGCGCGAAAAGTGAAGGATGACGCCGCCCTGCAGACGAAAGCGGCCAGCCTGTACGGCGAATCTTTCTGCGCTTCCTGCCACGCCGTGCAGAATACGGCGGGAAATCTGGTGGGTGGCAACGTCGGCCCCGAGCTTACGAAGATCGGATCGAAAGCGAAGCCCGAGTGGCTGCAAGCGTGGGTGCGCAATCCGCATGACTACGATCCACCCACCGCGATGCCACATTATCGCTTCACCGATCAAGAGGTCGGCCTGCTCACCGGATATCTGATGGGCAAGGCCGATGCCGATTTTCTCGCCAATGTACATCTGGATACTCCGACAGCGGATCAGGTCGCGCAGGGCAAGCGGTTGGTCAATGACTACGGCTGCGCCGCGTGCCACGAGATCAACGGGATCAAACATCCGGAGAACTTCGCGCCCGAACTCACGAAAATCGGTTCGAAGCCGGTGAATCAACTGGCGATCGCTCCGGGCGTGCCGCACACGCTGTACGACTATATCGGCGCGAAGATCAAGCAGCCGCGCGCGTTCGGGCCTTCGCTCAAGATGCCGCAATACACTTTCACGCCCACGCAGATCGATGCGCTGGTGAATGCGCTGCTCTCTCACAACGAGCGTGCGCTCACGATACCGGCAGCGAAAACGGTGCCCGCGCTTCCACCCTCGCACTATGAGGCGGCTGGCAAGGCGGGCCAACTGATTCGCGATCTCAATTGTTTTTCTTGCCACGCCATCAATGGGCGCGGCGGCAACATGGCTCCTGACCTGACCTGGGAAGGCAGTTCGGTACAGCGGGAATGGCTGGTGCAGTTTTTCCGCAATCCGAACACGCTGCGGCCGGCGTTGATCCGCCGCATGCCGAAGTTCAATCTCACCGATGCGGAGATTAATACGCTGACGGATTACATTCTGACGGTTTATCAATCTCCCAAAATTGATCGGGACTCGATGCCGCAGGCCGGATATACGCCCGCGCAAATCGAGCAGGGGAAGCAACTCTACTATTCGAAATATGCGTGCCAGGCGTGCCACATCATCGACTCCAAACAGGACAAAGGATATATCGGGCCGACGCTGACCCATGTGGGTTCGCGCTTAACTGCCGCGTGGATTTATGACTGGATGAAGGATCCCTCGGCATTGCGGCCGGGCACGCAAGAGCCGAAGCGCGATATGAGCGACGAGGATGCTCGTGCTCTTACGGCGTTCCTGATGAATCAAAAGGGCAGCGACAGTCAGGAGGCGAAGAAGCGATGAAGCCTGCTTCCTGCATAGAGACCAGCATCTTGACCCGGTCAGCAATCCTTCTGGTTGTGGCTGCTCTGGTCGGATGCTCGCGGCCATCGACCACCGACCCCCTACCGAGACCGGCTGCCTACGGGGCTGCGGTCGTCGAGTCGAGCGGCGGCAAGCAAACCACCTCCGTCGGAACTCAACTGCCCCAGCCGGTCGTCGTCCAGGTCAACGATGAGCAAGGGAATGCGGTCACAGGCGCGCTTGTAGTCCTTCGCGGACCGAACGGCGTCTTCCTCGATCCAGCCGCTGGCCTCACCGACTCAGGCGGACAATTCACTTCCAACGTTTCGCTGGGCATAATTCCGGGGCGCTACCAACTTACGGCGAGCACGACGACAAAAGCGGGCAAGAGCGTCGAGCTGAAAATCGAAGAGATCGGGCTCGGCTACCAGGAGATGCTCGGCAACCAATTGAACGATCAATATTGCGCGCGTTGCCACAACCAGGACTCGACGCCGGAGCGCGTCTCGAATTACGACAATCTCGAAACGAAGCCGCATCCCTTTACGGAAGGCGATACCCTGAACAAGATGACCGATGCGGACCTGACGGCGATCGTATCGCATGGGGGCCCCGCACTAAACAAATCGCCGCTCATGCCTCCCTATGGATATACTTTGTCGAAATCCGAAATCCAGGCGCTCATCGCCTATATTCGGATGGTTTCCGATCCACCTTACGGAGCTCCCGGGATTGTTTACGCGCAAAAGTAAATATTGGCTGGCTGCTCTAATCTTTTTTGTTCTCGGGATTCTTGGGAGCATGATTGCCGGCAGCAGTCCTGCTGCCGCGCAGGCTCTTACTCCCGCCGAAATCAAGAATCCCGCAATGCGGGCGCTGCAGGAAAAGTACATGCAGCAACTGCAAGCCGTGGGCGCGGAGATTCAAGGGCACATCTTCCCCTATCCGTTTTACTTCAGCCGCGTTCTCGACCTTGAGTTGGCGCAACAGGAGCGCGCCGATCAGCGCTCGCTCCGCTTCGACGACTACGGCGGAATGACCGTGATTGAGCTTACGGGGAACTACTTTGGCGCTTATTCCACCGAACTGGTGAACAAAAGCCATCGTGCGTTGCGCACCTTTCAGGATGTCATGCTGCCGATACTCGAGCTTGAGGTGCCGGCCTTCAGGGATAACCCGGATGTCGAGGGGTTCGCCATGGAAATTTCGCATCACATCCGCGGCAAGGCTATGGGCATGAGCGTGGAGCGGCCGGAGAACCTGGTGCTGGCGCTCTCCAAAGATGCGGCCGTCCGGCTGGTGACCGCGAAGACTGAGAACGAACGGCAGGCAGCCCTTCTCGATGGCCACTTTTATTTCAACGGTGAGCCGTTTCTGCTTTACCTGAGTGATCAGGCGGCACAAGAAGCGGCGAAGCAACTGGATAAGGATGCGGCGAGAACTCCCGCGGCATCGGGCGCTTCCGCGTCGCCGCGAGCAACGTCTCGCCCGGCTATCCCGGCCGGTCCGCCGCGCGACACCTCCCCCGAAGCATTGGCCAAGATTCAGGCGACCGATCAAAAGATGATCGATCTGGTCGCCAGAGAATTGGATCCGCAGGCACACTTTGTCTCGTACGCGCCACCTGCGGTGGTTGCGTTCCGAAAAGGCGCATATCTTGAGTTCTCCGTTGAGACCACACTGCCCGCCGCCACGAACGGCAGCCGCTACAAGAAGGCGGCGCTGGCATTCGATGACCACATCTCGCACCTGGTGCGCCCGATGATGGCATATTTCAAGGGCGACCTAGACTTCGACGGCATCGCTTTCAGCACGACCATTCATGAGGGAGACAAAACCTCAACCGCACAAGGCAAGGAAGCGGTGGAATTCTTCTTCCCAGCTGATGCCCTGCGCTGCTACGAAGCTTACGATTGCACAGGACAGCAGTTGATCGATCAAGGATCGGTGCTGATCAACGGCGAGCGGGTCGGCCTCGATCTGCAGATGGCCGAAGCGAGCGAGCCTTAGCGGCGTACCCGAAGTTGAATGGCGGCCGGAGATTCCTCACTCCTGAGGCAAAGGCATGCGAACTGCTCGATCCAAGCTCTACGACCCGCGAGAAGGGAACAAGTGGAGCTGTGGCTTGGGGGAAGAGCAAGCGGAAGCAGGTTTCTTCCTTCAGTATTTGCACAGCGTTCTGTGTTCCGAGATCCACGTTTCTAAGTCATGTTGGGGCACACGATTCCGTTGTAGTCTCGGAGGCCGACCATTGTTCGTTGTTGACGAACTACTTATGAGTTCCGCGCTCGTGTTGCAGAATCCATTGGCCAAAGGCCCTGGGGCGCGAGGTTGAGGAAGATGAATCCACCCCACTCGTCAGTTTGGACTGAGTGCAGCGGATACTCCACTCGACGGAAAGAACGTGCCTTCCTCTCCGCGGCATACGCGGGTTCCCACGATGGCGGCACAGGTTATAGAACGAGCGCAGAACGGCGCCGTCCAAGGTGACGATGATGCTCTCCCCCGCGATGTCGCAAAGAAAGAAGTCGCCGGGCTTTGATACCTGTTGAGTCCGGCCCGCGCATCTCCACATCCGGTAAAACAAGTTTTCGAGTTCTTGTTGGAATACTCCAGGATCCGCGTAGTAACGGCGAGGCAATGTTCGTGGCATTTTTTGTGCCTCGAATTTTATAACGTCCAAATCTCTAAGACTCGGCAGTAGTCGTCTAAGAAGAACTCGGGAACTCCCCAGACGGCCGTTAATCTTAATTTTCAGGCATAATGCGTAGTCATCAAAGTGAGTAAAATCCTGGCACCCGGTCGCTTGGGGATTCATGGGCGCAAAACAATCTCCTATCCTGAACAACAACCCGTTGAAATTGGGGTTCTTCTCTCCGAATTGCTCGGGTGGCATGTCGGTCACAAAAGTTCCCGAGCGCTGGGTCAATTCCTGGGACAACAACATTCGCCTGGCGCAGCTTGCCGACGAAGCCGGTATTGAATTTCTGCTGCCGATCGCGCGCTGGATCGGTTACGGCGGTGAAACCGATTTCCACGGGAGCGTGCTGGAGACGCTCACCTGGGCGACGGGGCTGCTTGCGAACACCAAGCGGATCAATGTTTTCGCTACCGTGCACACGGCGTTTATTCATCCTGTGGTGGCTGCCAAGCAACTCGCCACCGCCGACCAACTCGGTCAGGGGCGCCTCGGCCTGAACATCGTTGCCGGGTGGAACAAGCCCGAATACGATGCCTTTGGCATTGATTTGCCGGAGAAGCATAGCGACCGCTACGCTCTCGCGCAAGAGTGGTTCGACGTGGTCAAAGCCATCTGGAACCACAATGGTCCGTCCGATTGGAACGGCAAGTTTTACCACCTGAAAGGCGTGTACGGATTCCCTCGTCCCTACGATGGCGTTCCACCCATCATGAACGCAGCCGGATCGGGCGAGGGCCGCGAATTCGCCGCGCGCAATGCCGACTTTCTGTTTGCAATCTCGGTCGATCTAGAGAAGTCGAAGACCGAAGTTGATGCGATCAAGGAGAACGCCGCCAGGTTGGGGCGAAATACGGGCGTCTTCACTTTGTGTCACGTGGTTTGCCGCCCCACCAGCAAAGAGGCCGAGGAGTATTACCGTTACTATGCGCATGACAACGCCGACTGGGGAGCGGTCGACAACCTAATGCGCCTTCAGGGCATGCACGCGCAATCGTTCCCGGCGGAGGCGTTGCAAATGCTGCGCGATCGTTTCGCCGCTGGACACGGCACCTATCCCCTCGTTGGCGATCCCGACACCATAGTGAAAGAGATGGAAAAGATTCCCGCGTCCGGCTTTGCCGGAACAACCCTGAGTTTTGTGGACTACGTAAAAGAGTTCCCCTATTTTCGCGATGAGGTCATTCCACGACTGGAAAGGAAGGGATTGCGCGAAAAGTTCGAATTGTGAAACCTTGCGAGCCAGAATCAAGGGGGAATTTCCAATGTGGTATGACATTTCAACATTTCAAAGCTTGACAAGGTGAACAATTCAAGGCAAAATCGCCGGTCAAGCCGATTACGGTTCTCCCTATGGAGCCAACACAGCTCAACCGCGTAAGTGTGGCGGATCAGGTGGCCGCTCTCCTCCGCCAGCGCATTCTCGAGGGGGAGTTCCGCCCCGGCACCCAGCTTCAGGAATTGCCCTTGGCTTCTTCTTTGGGTGTTTCCCGCAACACCATGCGGGAGGCGATCCGGATCCTGTCGATCGAGGGTCTGTTGCGGCGCAGCCTCCATCGTGGCGCTGCGGTCTCTCAACTTTCATTCCATGATGTGCAGGAGATCTACCAATTGCGCCGCATGCTGGAATTGCCCGCCGTGCTTGCGGCGCGCCAGCCGGACCCGGCTTTGTTGCGCGAACTCCGCAGCGCGGTGGAGCGTTACGAACTAGCCGTGCGCAACCGGAGCTGGTCTCGCGCCGTCAATCACGACCTGCATTTTCACAGCCTGCTGATCAGTTTCCACGGGAACAATCGGCTTAATTTGTTTTACAAAAACATACTTGGTGAGCTGCGGGTCGGTATGGTTTTGGTGGACCGCAGTCATGACAATCCCGGCGCTCTGATTCCTGTCCACCGGAAAATCTGTCAGCTGCTCACTACTGGGAAGCTTAAGCAGTGTGCGGCTGTACTGGCGCAGCATCTCGAGGACTCCGAATCCAGGTTGACTCGGATCATGCACGCGCACGCGGCGCAATTGGTACCGGCAGCTCAGAAGGTGCCGGCGCAATAACAACAGAAGACGTTTTAGGAGGGGGAATTCAATGGCCGATCAATATGCCGTGAAGTCAGATGCCGGAACGCTCGGCTCCATTCAGTTTTCGTTGTTCCATCGCTGTCACCTGGGAGCGGTCATCTGCCTTCTGCTGTTCTTGACCGTGTCGAGTTGGCTAGGTGCCCAGACCGTGACCACCACTCTCCAGGGGCGCGTCTCTGATACCACTGGGGCGGGGATTCCGGAAGCGTCGATTACGGCACAAAATACGGCCACCGGCTTGAAGCGTACCACCACCGCCAATGCAGTGGGCGAATATCAGATCGGCGGACTGCCGGCGGGCGAGTACACCGTGGATGCCGAAAAACAGGGTTTCCAAAAATCCGCCAAGAAGATTCAGCTGGATCTGGGCGCGTCCGGCAATCTGGATTTCGCGCTGGCTCCCGGCCAAGTGCAAACCCAGGTTGAGGTGCAGGACGTTGGCGCGGTTGCCGAGCCTACTCGAACCATGGTGAGTTCGGTGATTGATGAGCAAAAAATCGAGAACCTTCCGGTCAACGGACGGGAGTTCATTGATTTTGCGTTGCTCGCGCCTGGCATAACCATTGGAAACACGACCTCCGGCAGCACCGACGTAATCGTTGAGCCGGTCACCAAGCTCTCCTTCGCTGGCCAGAACATTCACTACAATTTCATCGCCGTGGACGGCGCCGACGATATTTCCACCGCCTCGGGCATCCAGCGCGGTACCCCGCCACAGGAGTCGGTGCAGGAGTTTCGCGTTATCAATACCGACTACACCACCGAATTTGGTCGAGCCACCGCGGGCATCGTCAACATCATCACCAAGAGTGGCACCAACGTCGTGCACGGTTCCGTTTATGACTATCTGCGCAACAACAAACTTGACGCGATCAGCATTCTCTCCGCGCCCGGGTTCAATGTCCTGCGCCAAAATCAGTTTGGCGCGGCCATTGGTGGACCTGTCGTAAAAGACAAAACGTTCATCTTTGCCAATTACGAAGGCCAGCGACGCACCGAATCGCCAACCTACAATTCGACCGTGCTGAGCAACATTGCGGCGATTAATAACGTCAAGACGGCGGTTTATGGCCTGCCCGCCGAAAACCTTTTTGTTCTGCGTAACGGGAACACAGACAATGCTTTGATTAGGCTCGACCAGAACTTTACCAACAATAACCTCTATGTCCGCTATTTCATCAACGACGATCGTTTGACCAACCAGTCTCCGCTGAATAACGGGTTCGATTTACCCTCCGCCTTCAAGAACAACTACATTCGTGACCAGTCGCTCGCGGGCGGCTTGACGACGGTGATTTCCCCGGCGTGGGTAAACGAGTTGCACATGCAGTATGCCCACCGCAACTTCGATTTCCCGGTTGTCTCCACCCAGCCCCACCTGGAAGTTGCCAACACGTTTGCCGTTGGCGTCAACCGCGGCAACCCGGACATTTACACCGAGTCGCGCTTCGAGCTGGTCGAGAACATGACGCACAACGTGTCGAACCACACCATCAGTTTTGGCGGCAACTTCGATCGCGTCAGCACCTACGAATCTTTCCCGCTGTTTTATCCGTTCGAGGCGGACTTCTCTAACCTGCCGGCTTTTCTCGGCACCGACGGCGCAGCGGGATGCCCGACAGGAGTATCGTGCCCCGATCCGTTCGTGATCTTCTTCGAACGCTTCAGCACGACTACGACTCCGCTCTTCAACGAGACATCTCTAGCGGGTGGACCGGCGGTCTATCAAGGAGGGGCGATTTCCCAGGCTATCCGTAACCAAGCCGCAGACACGCTCGACCATACCTATGATGGCTTTTATGTTCAGGATAAGTGGCACGCTTCCCAGAATCTGACATTAAATGCCGGCGTGCGCTGGGAATTTGAAACTTGGCCTTCCGGAGTGCTCAACACGAATTGGAAGGACGTTGACCCGCGCCTGGGTTTAGCCTACAACTTGGGAACCTCGCGCAACGTCGTATTCCGCGCGGGTTTCGGGCTGTTCCACGGAATCATTCCGTCGCCCCTGCTCATGTGCCAGGCTCCTTCCTGCGGCGGTGAATCGGCCTATCCGGGCCGCCCGTTTGAAGACAGTTTGAACGCTAAGACTGGCCTCTTTAGCTTTGCCAGTTCCCCATCCATCACTTATGGCGCACTCGCTGCGCTGTTTGGAGGCGGCCCGTTTGGCACCCCCGGCCAGGCAAATTATCCGAACGGGGTGGCTGCCGGGTTCTGCCCGGTCGGGATCGTTCCCGGGTATGGTCCTGCTGGAACGCTGGCGGGCTGCGGCTTCCTGCAACCTGCGACCATCGTGCGCTTCGATCAGAACAGTCAGAACCCTTATGGCATTCAGACCAGCGCCTCGCTGGAATTCCAACCCTTTAAGGACGCGCTGCTAAGCATCACGGGAATCCACTTGCGTGGAGTCCACCTGGGCAGCTTTTACAACGTGAATCAGCCGGACCCGAGCGGTACTGTGCAGTTCTACAATTCGAAGGGGCAGGCGAGTTGCAAGGATATGTATTTCAACTTTGCGGCCAGCGGAGTTGCTAACTCCCCCGACTGCGCTGGTGGAACCAACGTGAGTTTCCCGGCATCGATGGTGATTCCGGGCGTGCCCCATGTCAATGGAATCCCAGGGTTCCGCGATCCCGGCTATAGCGTCTTCTTTGAGGCAAAGTCCGGGTGGGATTCCGTTTACGACGGCCTGCTCATCAACATGAGCAAAAGGATGACCAACAGTTTTTCGTTTAACATAAGCTACACTTGGTCGCATTCGATCGATGACGGGCCCAACCCCAGCTTCGTGCTGATTCCGCAGGATAGCAACAACGGCAGCTTCCGGGCTGAGCGCGCAAGTTCCGCGGACGATGTCCGGCATCGCTTCGTCGGCAATGCCATCTTCTCCAGCCCCAAGAGCTGGAACGTGTTCGCGCGGGATTTCAGTTTCAGCACGATCGTTACCCTGCAGTCTCCGCAGTACTTCACCAAGTATGCCGGCTTTGACACCAATGGCGACGTGTTTGGAAACAACGACCGGGTCGGCAACGAACCGCGCAACACATTCAAGGGAGATACCCTGCAGACCGTCGACGTTCGCCTGGAGCGCACCTTCCCCCTTTATGAGAAGTTACATCTCCAGTTTATGGCGGAGGCTTTCAACTTGCTGAATACCGTCAACATTCGCTACTACAACACAAGCTACGGAGCGGCGGACTTCTGCGGGCCGGATCCCGGAGCGCCAGGTTGTGCCGGAGCGCCTGCATTCTATCGGGAAGGCTCGCCCAATCCAACTTACGGAACGCCTAGCGCGGTATTCAACCCGCGTCAGATTCAGCTCGCATTGCGTGTGACGTGGTAGCGTGGATCTTCGCCGGACGAGCTGCCTTCGCGGTTCGTCCGTGGGTTCAGCGCAAGGGTGATGCAGGATACTAATGCCAACGATTCCAAGACCACTCTCGGAGGGGGCCAGTTTCGCGCCAGCCTTGGCGTCCGCTTTTGCGCCCATGAGCGCACGCCGGCTCTATATCTTCGGGGGCATCGTTCTGATCGCTGGCGGACTTCTTTTCGGCGACATCTTTGCCGTTTTCATCCTCCACCAGAATGCCGCCCAGCAGGGCGAAGCGCTTGTCTCAGCCTCTCGCGCTGTCGCCGCCGGAAATGCGGCAGGGGTGAATGAATTGTTCAGTCATCTCGGCAATGTGCTGGAAGATCGTGGCACCAAAGTGGATGCGCACGTTCATATGATTGGCGCTGGTTACCTCGCGCTGCTCTTGGCGCTCGTGCAGCCGTACATCGCTCTCTCCCGGCAAACGAAAAAATCCCTGGCGGCTTTGTTCCTCGCTGGCGGAGTGCTCCTGCCCATGGGCATTTTTCTGATTCACTACATTGGCCTCACCGGCAGCCCGTTTTCCGCAATCGGGTGGGCGAGTGTGCTGGCCGATTCTGCCGGAGCCCTGTTGATTCTTGTTCTCATCTTTCAAGCGTGGGGTTTCTGGAAGTACCTCCGGAGCCGCCAGTTGAGCGAACCCGAACTTCCTGACGAAGACAGCATGCCGCGTCGCGCGCTTCTTGCCGGAGGCACGATTCTTGTCTTGATCGGATTTCTGCATGGCGCGTATTACGCTGGCACCCAACTGTATGAGCATGAGCGGATGGAGACCGTAATCCTGCACCGTTTGATCGGGGCTGCCGCTGGGGGAAATCTCGCCGCTGCCGCCGCCGAGGTCAATAATTTCGGCAACCTTGCCGGTGCACGAGCCGTGAACATCGCTGCGCACTCGCACATTATCGAATTTGGTTTCCTGGCGATGCTGCTTTCGTTTGTGCAGCCTTTTGTGTTCCTCGCAGAAAAATGGAAACGTCGGTGGGTGAAGTTGCTGCTTGGGGGCTCGGTGATTCTGCCGGTGTTCGTGCTCCTGGAACTGAAACTGGGATTACTTGCCGGAGGTATCGCCGACCTCGGTGGCCTGATGGTCATGGTTAGCCTGATTGGAATGCTGGTCGGTATCCTGCGTTATTCCGGAGGCCTTGATTTTGCTGCCAACAATATTGCTGGACCCGATGTGGCAGCGGGTGTGCAATGACGGGATCACGCAAACTTCTGATATTCGGGGGAATGGCTTTCGCCGTCGTGGGCATGCTCTACGGGCTGCAATATGCGCTTTTCACTGAGCACCAGACGCTCGATCAAATGGGCGGATCTCTCGCACAGTCTTTTTCGGCAGCGGCCAGCCGAAACGAGGCGCAGTCTCAGGCCGCGCTCGAAGCGTATCGCGAGACCAGATACGATTACGTTCGCCAGGTAGATGCTCACTCCCACGCGGTCGGACTGGCAATGCTCATGATCGTGCTGGGTGTGGTTTTCGAGCGGGTGAATTTCAGCGAAAGATTTCGCCAGCTGGTTGCCGCTTCTCTGTTCGCAGGCAGCGCGCTATTCCCGCTGGCAGTCATTCTTCAGACGTATCATCATGATGCAATGGCGTTGAAAGCTCTGGCGGTGGCCGGTTCCGGGTTGGTTGTCGCCGCGCTGACGGCTACAGCTTGGGGATTTGCGCGGCCGCGCATAAGACAGATGAATACAACTGTTTCTAAATAAGGGAAAGACGAATCAGAATGTATCCGCGATCATTTCACTATCACCGGGCGGGCTCATTGAAAGAGGCGATCACCATGCTCGGCCAACTCGGCGAGAATGCAAAGTTTCTTGCCGGAGGGCAGAGTCTGATTCCGTTGCTCAAGCTTCGCTTCGCCAACCCGGAGCACCTGGTCGACTTGAACTTTATCCCAGGCACCTCCTTTATTAAAGAGGAGGCAGGAGCGCTTCGTTTCGGAGCGATGACTCGACACGCTGAAATCGAGCACTCCACACTCGCGAGAAAGATCCCGGTCCTGCACGACTGCGCCGCCGGAATTGCCGACGTCCAGGTGCGGAACCGGGGCACCATCGGCGGATCGCTCGCTGAAGCCGACCCAAGCGGCGATTGGGCCGGCGCTTTGATCACGCTCGACACCACTGTTCACTGCCTCGGAAGGAACGGCGCGCGTACCATCCACCTGAGTGACTTCATCAAGGACGCCTACACAACCGCGCTGGCCCACGACGAACTCGTGACCGAAGTCGAAGTGAAGATTCCGCCTAAGGGCAGCGGTGGCGCCTATCTTGCGTTCAAGCGGACCGCTCCCGTGTATCCGAGCGCCAGTGTGGCCGTACAACTCAACATGGCGGGCGATGTCTGCCAGGATGCCGCGATTGCTCTTGGCTGCGTGGGTTTGACCGCAATTCGCGCCACGGAGGCCGAGACGGCGCTGCGCGGACAGATCCTCAACGACAAGACGATCGCCACCGCCGCCGAAGCCGCACGTGCCGCCGCCGATCCCCAACCTGACATGCGCGGATCTGCCGGATACAAGCGCCAACTGGTGGTAGCTCTGGTGAAGCGCGCCATTCAGATCGCCGCGCGCCGCGCTGGCGGAGAACAAGTGGAAGGGGCCCATCTCTATGCCTGAAACAGCAGCCGCGGAACAAATCGCCGTCAGCATTAAGGTAAACGGCAAGCCCTATCCCCGGCAGATCGAAGCGCGCATGTTGCTGGTCGAGTTCCTACGGGAGACATGCGACCTTACCGGCACGCATGTGGGTTGCGACACGACGTATTGCGGGGCTTGCACTGTGCTGATGGACGGACTGGCGGTAAAGTCGTGCACGATATTTGCCGTGCAGGCGGACGGATCGGAGATCACCACCGTCGAGGGCCTTGAAAAAGACGGCCAGCTTGATCCTATTCAGAGAGCATTCGGAGAATCTTACGGGCTGCAATGCGGCTACTGCACGCCCGGCCTCATGCTCTCGACGCATCAACTGCTCGCCGATCATCCCGATCCCAGCGAAAAGGAAATTCGCAAGGCGATCGCCGGCAACACTTGCCGCTGTACCGGATACATGAACATTTTCAAGGCCATTAAGCTCGCTGGCCGGAATATGAAAGGGGTCTGAAATGGCCATCAAATTTTCTGGCGAATTCGAGGTCAAGAAAAAGCCCGAGGAGGTTTACGATTTCCTCACCGACCCCAATCGATTCGCGCCGTTGCTTCCGGAGTTTCAAAGTCTCTCCGTGCAGGACGCCACGCATTTCGCCGTCAAGGTGAACGTGGGTATTTCCTACATCAAAGGCAGCGCGGACGTGAAGATGGAACTGGCGGAGGCCGATAATCCGCGCCGTGCGCAATATAAAGGACAGGGAGCGGTCGCTGGTGGAAATGTCACCATGATCGCCGGGTTTGACCTGGCGCCGGTGGGGGACGGAGCCGCAATTGAAACCGTGCTCGCAACTAAAGTGAACTGGCAGGGTGAAGCCCAGATCTTTGGCCGCCTGGCATCCGTGGCCGGTGGCATGCTTGAGCCGCTGGCCAAGAAGCAGATTCAGAAATTGATCGATGGACTACAAGCGGCTTTGGCGTAGTTACGTGGGGCAGGCAATCCTGCCCGCCAAGAATCAGCGGAGGCACTCATAGCGTGACTGAAGAAAAAAAGAATGGAGGGCGTTGGGTAGGCGCCTCGCTTCCCCGAAAGGAGGAAGACCGGTTGCTGCGCGGCCGGGGCAAATTTACCGATGACATCAAGTTGCGCGAGATGGCCTATCTTCGTTTCGTGCGCTCGCCGTATGCGCACGCGCGGATCGTCAGCGTGGATACATCGGCTGCCGATGCTTTGCCGGGCGTCGTGTGCAGCATAACCGGTAAGGAGATTGCCGCCCAGACCCAGCCTTTCATCGAGATCGCGCCTGACCATGTCCAGAAGATCCGCGATTACCCCATGGCGGTCGAAAAGGCCCGCTACCAGGGGGAACCCGTTGCCGCGGTGATCGCCGAATCCGCCAGTCTCGCCGATGATGCCGCCGAACTTGTCCAGGTCGAATACGAACCGCTGGAGCCCATGATCGACGCGGAGCAGGCGTTGCTGGATACGAGCATTCTTCACGAAGAAGCTGGGACCAACCGCGTCTGGTCCGGCACCTGGGAGTTCGGCGAGGTCGAGAAGGCCTTTAAGGAAGCGGCTTATGTGGTAACCATCGACCGCATGCACTTCCATCGCTTCTCGTCGACTCCGCTCGAGAATAACGTTGTCATCGGACAATGGGAACCGAAAGAAGATCGCATCCATTACTGGTGCAACAATTCCTTCCCCTCGTTTGCGATCCAGTTTCTTGCTGCCCACCTGGGTGTCCATTTCGATCGGATCCGGGTGCAGACCGCCGATATCGGCGGCAGCTTCGGCATCAAGATCACCAGCTATCCGCAGATGTCGGTGTGTGCTCTGGCTTCGAAGAAAGCCGGCGGGCGCCCGGTGAAATGGGTGGAAACCCGCTCCGAGCACATGATTTCGAGCGCGCACGGAAACGAGCGCACCTTTCGCGATACCCGAGTCGCCCTCGACAAGAATGGAGTAATTACCGCGATTGCCTCGCGGCATATTGACGATTGCGGCGCCTATCCGCGCTACGAGCCACTGGGCTGCGTGATTTACTCCCAGGTGTTCTGCGGCACGTATCGCTTCAAGAATGCCCGTATCGAGTTTACCCAGACCGTCACCAACAAGTGTCCGGTGGGCCCGAATCGCGGTTACTCGCGCATGCAGCACCTGTGGTTCCTGGAGCGCATCGTGGACATCTGCGCCCATGAAATCGGAATTCCCGCGGACGAAATGCGCTTGCGCAATTACATTCGGCCGGAAGAGTTCCCGTACACCACGCCCAATGGTTGCGTGTATGACTCGGGCAACTATCCCAAGATGCTCGAAGTCGCCAAGAACCTGATTGGATGGGACGACTGGAAGAAGAAACAAGCCGATGCGCGTCAGCAAGGACGCTGGATTGGGATCGGTATCGGCACCACGCTTGATTCCGGCACCAACAACTTCGGGCAGGCCCAGATCGTGAACCCGCACGCCCCGTTTTCCGGCAATTCGCAAGGTGCGAACTGCAAGCTCGATGTCTATGGCGAGGTTGTCGTGGCCGTCGGTTCTTGTCCGCAAGGTCAGGGACATGAGACGGTCTCGGCGCAAGTCGTCGCCGATGTGCTCAATATTTCCCCCGACCTGATCACGGTCCGCACCGGCTTCGATACCGAGCGCAACGTACACACCGGATTTTCTGGAACCTACGCCAGCCAATTTGCGGTGTCAGGATTGTCGGCGGTGCACGGCGCGGCACAGAAGCTCAAAACCGAGATGAAACGCCTGGCCTCGTTTGTGCTCCAAACGACGGAAGACGATCTGGAATTCGGAGTCGGGTCGCAGGGTCCCGAAGTCAAGGCCAAGGCCACGGGAAAGTCCATCAATTACTGGAGCCTGGCGAACATTGTTAACGTCAATAGCGCCGTGCTTTCCCCGGAATTGCAAGACGTCACGCTCAATTGCCGCTACGTCTGGCGCGCCCCTTTTAAGGTGCCGGATACGGAAAAGAAGTATGGAAGCCTTACCCTGACCTACTCTTCGCAGTTGCACATCGCGGTGATCGAGATAGATCGGGATACTTTCGTCCCCAAGATTCTCGACTACGTTGCGATCGACGATTGCGGTGTTGCCATCAATCCGCGAATCGTGGAAGGGCAGGTCTACGGCGCGGCCGCTCACGGCATTGGCGCGGCTTTGATGGAAACTTGCGTTTACGACGCGGTCGGCAACATGCTGACCAGCACTTTCAGCGACTACACGCCGATCACCGCCATGAATATTCCGAACATTAAATATGGACATATTTCGACTCCTTCGCCCCATACCTACAGTGGGGCAAAGGGTATGGGCGAAGGCGGCGCTGCTCCGGTGCACACGATTTCCGCAGCGTTGCAGGATGCCCTCTTTGCCGAGGGAATTTTCATTGACGATTCGTTTAACAACGGTGACAGTATTTTCCGCTCACTTCAGAATCACGAAGGTGGGCGGCTGCCGGATTTAGTCAAGGTGGAGAAGCGATAAAGCGCGAGGGATTGGATACAACGCAGGAAGGCTGTCCCTGGCTGCCTTTTGGCCTTTCAAAGTTGGATTCCTGAGGAACGATGAAGAAAGTCTGCATCGTCGGTTGTGGCGCAATCGGCAGCCTCTATGCCGCTCATCTGGCGCGTGTCGCCGAGGTGTGGGCTTTCGTTCGCCGCGAAGATCACGCACGCGCGCTCAATCGCGACGGCCTGCGCATTACGGGCACGCACGATTTTTCTGTCGCACTGAAAGCCACTACGGAAACGAATGATCTGCCCGATTGCGATTTCGGCATTGTCGCCACCAAGGCCATACAGGTTAAAGAATCGTTTCGACTGGTGGGTTGCCATTTCGATAAAGGAGCTGTCCTCTCGGCCGAGAATGGAGTGGGGAGCGAAGAGATCATCGCGGCGCACACGCGCGGTTATGTCATCCGTGGGACCACTTTTATGAGCGGAACGCGCCACAGCGACACGCAAGTGCAGTATGAACTCGACACTCCGACCTGGATGGGCCCCTTCGAGCCGACCGGGACACCATTCGCCGTGGTCAAGGAAATGGCGCAGCTTATCGTGGCCGCGGGGCTTAAAGCCGAGGCGCTCGAAGACGCCCGCCCGGCGCAGTGGTCCAAGCTGATTTTTAATTCATCGGTGAATAGCGTATCCGCCCTCACCGGGCTGCCGCACTCCCCGCATTTTGCGGACGAAGGAAAATTTTCCGACCTCGGCCATCTGCTGCATGCGTTGATTGACGAAGGCAAGAGGGTGGCCGAAGCTGCGGGTGTGCGCCTGCACGAGGATCCATGGGAGATGAACCGACTGGGGGCGATGACCAATCATCCGCCCTCCATGCTTTACGATATCCGTCATCGCTCCACAACCGAGATCGATTTTCTATCTGGCGCTATCGCTCGCGAAGCGGAGCGGGTTGGCGTGCCGGCGCCGCTGCACACCGCGGTCTACCGTCTCATTAAGGGCAAAGAAGCAGCATGGAATTTTCAGGACGAGAATAAACCCGTAACCGTGCACTAGGATCGCAACCGCTATGCCTTGGCCACTGGACAAAATAAAACTCGATCGAGTGCGCGCCTTGATGAAGGATCAGGATCTCTCGGCGCTGGTTTGCCGCGCGCCCGACAATGTTCTCTATCTCACCAACTACTGGTGCATGAAGGGGTACGACGCTGTCATATTTCCGCGCGAGGGCGAGCCCACGCTCATTGCGCTCGAACCGCAACAGGCCGACGCCGAGCGTAACTCGTGGACCAAAGACATTCTTTACTTCAAAGGCTATGACGAGCGCGACCCGCGCCCACCGCAGTTTCGCGCCTGGGACCGTGCTTACGAAATCCTGAAGCAGCATACCCTGACCGATAAGGTTGCCGTCGAACTGAACATGGGCACGCAGTCCGCGGACCGCATGGTGGGTGAACCGACGACCTTTATGCAGTCCTATTTCGAATCCTTCAAGAAGTTTTGCGGTGAGGTGGTCGACGCGACGCCGCTGCTGAACGAAGCCCGTTCGATCAAGACTGATCAGGAAATCGAGCGCATGCGTTTAGCCAATGAACTCGCGGCCCTGGCGATGGATTACACACGAGAGCACATGCGCCCCGGGATGAAAGAGAGCGAAATCGGCGCGATGTATGAAGGCTTTGTTCACGGAATCGGCGTGGGCTACAAAAGTAAAGTCGAGATGGCGCGCGCATTTACGCTGGTATGGTCGGGGAAAGGAATCGCCACTTTCACGGCTACGGGCGATCGTCCCATTCAGAGAGACGAACCCACGCTCTTTGAAATCTGGGTCTGCGCCGATGGTTATTGGACCGACCTTACCAAGAATGCCTGCCCGGGTGAATTGAAGCCTGAATATCATAAACTGCTCGATCTCTTGCTGAAGGTTTTCAACGGCGCGGTTTCGTTTGCGCACGCCGGAGCCAGCTTTCCCGAACTCGACAAGTTCATTCGCGCGCGTATCGCCGAAGGTGGATATCCGGGACAGCCTTCTCACCCAATCTGCCACGGAGTCGGCGCTCGCGCCCACGAATGGCCCTACGCGCATCAGGCCGGCACCGGCACAATAAAAAAGGGAATGGTGCTGGCAATCGAGCCCGGCATTTACTGGCCCGGCGGTGGTGGTTTGCGTCTGGAGGATAATTTTCTGATCACGGAAGCCGGCAACGAAAAACTATGTACCGATCCCGACGATTTTCGCCTGGCAAAACATCGCTGAAAACTGAGAACTGAGAATGGGAAACGGATAAGCAAAGTGTCGAGCATAACTACCAACCCGAAGTGCAGCATCGATCCGAACGTTGTCGAGCGGATTCTGGCTGAAGTTCGCGAAGACGAAATTATTTCCATGTCGAGCGACGTGATCAACATCCCCAGCCCGACCGGTGAAGAGTTGCAGATGGCGCAGTACATGCAATCCGCGCTCCAGGAGATCGGCCTCGACGTGACCTGGCAGGAGGTCGAGGAAGCGCGCGCCAACGTGGTGGGGCGTTGGAAAGGCGCGGGCGGCGGCAAGAACCTGATGTTCAACGGCCACATGGACACATCCAATACCGGCCGCGAGGAATTCCTTACCGGTCTCGGTTACAAGCCGCAGGCCGTCGTCAAAGATGGTTTTATTTACGGACTCGGTATCTACAACATGAAAGGCGCGCTGGTCTGTTACACGAATGCCGTGAAAGCGCTGCAGCGCGCCGGCGTGCGCCTGAAAGGGGACGTCATCATCGCCGCCGTCGCCGGCGAAATCGAGAAAACACAATGGGGTGAATTCAAGGGCAAAGAGTACCGCGGCTATGGATGCGGCACACACTACCTCATAAATCACGGAGTATTGCCCGACATGTGTATTCTCGGCGAACCTACTGACATGCATGTCGTGCTCGAGCATTTTGGGTCCATGTGGGTACGCATCTCGTGCACGGGGATTTACGTCCACACTGCTTTCTGCGAGGGCCGCGAGGAAATGAATTCCATTCGCCGCATGGTCGAACTCATGCCGCCCATCCTGAAATGGATTGAAGGGTGGGAGAAGAAGGCCGCTTACGGCGGGAAAAAGGCCATCGTCAATCTTGGCGGCATCCGCGGCGGCCACGCATGGCGCGCCAGCCGCACTCCGGAGAAGACTGACCTGTTCCTAGACGTGCGCGTCCCGCCCACTATTCCGATGGCCGAAGCGCGTCGCGACATTCAGCGCCTTTTTTTCGAACTTGAAAAAGCGCATGCCGATTGGGGCCTGGAATTTGAAACCTACGTGTCGGTTCCGGGTGCGCGCATCAACGAACAGCACGAGATGATCGGCGCTATCGACCGCAATCACAGGCACGTCACTGGCAAAACACCGGAGCGGGAAGTCGTTACCTGGTGCTCCGATGCCAGCGTGCTCAGCCGGTACGGAGTCGAGACCGTGAACTACGGCCCTTCCAGCGGCCCGCGCGACAAAGAGGGAGAAAAAGTTCGCATTCAAACATTGGTTGACATCACAAAGATTTATGCGCTCACCGCTGCCGAATTGTGCGGCGTAAGCGGGTAGCTATGGATCGTACAAGGGCACCGCTTTAGCGATGCCCGGACTGCTTTGAGATCAGATACCCGCTTAAAGGGTGGATATCAGGGGTCATTTTGCCAAGTCAGAAAGAAATCGATCGCCGGTACCAGAACATCCGTTCCCGCATGCAAGCTGCCGAACTGGACGCTCTTATCGTCTGCGGCAACCAATACGCGGGATTCGAGGGCGCGGTCTTGTACACCTCCGGATTCGAAATCGTTCATCGCTACGTTTATGTGGTCATTCCGCTTGAAGGTGAGCCCACGCTCGTCTTTCCCCGCGAAGCGCGTTGGATCGGAGACAAAAAGAAACCTTGGGTGAAGGATCAGGTCTGGCCCGATGTTCCCGGACATTGGCTGCGCGACCGTGCGGTCGAGCGCAAATGGAAACGGGTTGGCACCTTTGGGATGAATTTCGTCATGGCGGTGCGCGATTACCGCGAACTTGCGCCAGGTCCGTTCGAACTCGTGCCCTTTGATCAGGAATTTGACATGGCGCGCGCAGTGAAGAGCGAAGAAGAACTCGTGGAAGTGCGCGATGCAATGGATATCGTGGTCGACGGATTTTGGGCGCTGGTTGCCGGCTACAAGCCGGGCAAGACCGAAGCTGAAATCATGGCGCCGGCTGTGGAACGTTTCTTCGCGCGAGGCGCCGGCCCGCGCATGATGAACATAGTGTTATCGGGCGAACATGGAGAGGCGAATGCCTACTTCAAAGTTCCCGGCCACCGCAAAGTTACGGGCGACGATCTGCTTCTTTATTCGCTCGAAGTCACCGGAGCCGGCGGCTACTGGGTTGAATTCTCCCGCGCGCTTATCCAGGGAAAACCGAGCGCCACTACGCAGAAGATGGCCGACGCCTATCCGCACGCGATGGAATCGGCACGTAAATTGATGCGCCACGGCGAACTGGCTTCCACGGTCCACCGTACCGTTGCCGATACTTTCGCGAAGCACGGATTCTCGCTAGGACACCTTTCCGGACACAGTATTGGGACCACCATGATTGAGTATCCAGCCATCGGGGAAAAGACCGATGTGCCGCTGGAAGAGAACATGATCTTTTCCCTGCATCCGCAGGTCGTGGATCAGGAGGGCAAAGTGTGCCTGTACACGCAGGACACATATCGCGTCGGCAAGGCAGAAGGCGAATGCCTGGCGGATGTGCCATGGAAATTTTTTAAGGGTCGCGAAACGCGCGAGAACGTGAGAAATCTGTCGTAGAGACGGGGCTTGCCTTGTCTCGCTGCCCGCAGGGAGGCGGCAAGCCGCCTCTCGACTGGAAATCCGTACCTGATGTGGAGAGTGACTGTGTTGAGAGTTTGCATCATCGGTTGCGGTGCGGTGGGCAGCCTGTTTGCCGCGCACCTTGCCCGAAAAGGCGAGGCTGAAGTCTGGGCCTTCGACGTCTCGAAAGACCACGTCGAAGCCATGCGCAATCACGGTCTCCGTATTTCCGGAGCCGCCGATTTCACCGCCAAGCTAAATGCCACGAGCGATCCTGACGAACTTCCGCGCTGCGATTATGGCATCGTCGCCACCAAGGCCATCCACACACGGGGCGCAATCGCGGCCGTTGGCCGTGCCTTTGACGAGAACAGCGCCGTCTGTTCCGTGCAGAACGGAGTCGGTAACGAGGAGATCATCGCCGAGCACGTCAGATACGTGATCCGCGGCACGACCTTCCCCGCCGGGCACCTCATTGCTCCGGGACATGTGGGCTTCGATATCAAGGGGGACACGTGGATGGGCCCCTTCGAGCCGACAAATACGCCGATGTCGAAAGTGGAAGAGCTAGCGGGGCTGGTTACGCGTTCAGGCATGAACGTGATCGCGTTGCAAGATGCACGCGGCGCGCAGTGGACGAAGTTGATTTTCAATGCTTCCACGAATCCGGTGGGAGCGCTGACCCTGCTGCATCACGGGGCCGCTACGCGATTTCCGCCAACGGCACAATTGTTCGATGATTTGATTGCGGAGGGTGAGGCGGTTGCCAAAGCGCTGGGCATCGAACTGCACGGCGATCCTCGCGCATTGGTGCAAAAAGGAGCGAGCGCTTCCGGAAAACATCGGGCGTCGATGCTGCAGGATGTGCTCGCCAAACGCCAGACCGAAGTCGATTTCATGAACGGCGCAATCGTGAAATGGGGCGAGGAGGCCGGTATTTCGACGCCGCTAAACAAAGCCGTATGGGAGCTGATCAAAGGCCTGGAGTTCGCCTGGAGCGACCCAGACTGAGAAGAGGTCTCAGCTGTCAGGCCCCAGGTGTCAGGAAAATCCGCGACGGCGATTTCGGGAGTTTTGATTTGACACCAACACGGTTCAGAGTTTGCTTCTCCTAACACCTGAGACCTAAGACTTATGACCATTCCATTCAACATCGGAGTCCTGCAACTCAGCATGGAGCCTGTCCACGAAACCCTGGCTATGGCCAAGGCTTGCGAGGCTGCGGGCTTCGACACCTTCTGGATCGCGGAAGCCTACCCCTGGTGGCGGAAACATTCCTTCGAGGCCCGTTCTTCCACCGCCATCCTGGCAGTCATTGCCAGCCAGACCCGGCGCATTCAACTGGGGTGGGGAATCATTTCGCCCTACACCCGGCATCCCGTCCAGATTGCGATGGAAGCGCGCGTCATGCAGGATCTGGCCGGCGACCGCTTCCTTCTGGGGCTGGGCGCGTCCAAGATATTTATGAAGGAAATCGGCGAGGGCGAAGGCGAAAAAGTTGGGCCGGCGACTGTGATGCGGGAAAGCATCGAGATCATCCGCGGCGTCCTTCAAGGTGAAACCTTCGAATATCGCGGCAAGGTTTTCGCTGCCAGCGTCCCGGCACTCAAGTCGGATGCGCACACCTCGCGCAAAATCCCGCCCGTCTATGTCGCCGGCACCGGTCCGGCAATGCAACGGCTGGGCGGCTCGCTTGGCGATGGCTTGCTCACGGCTTCGATTACCACTCCAGCATTCGCGCGCTATTCGAAAAAGAACATGGAAGAAGGCGCGGCGAAAGCCGGCAGAGATGCCTCGAAACTTATTCTCGGCTGCGTAATCGTCGGCAGCATCGGGCTCGACTCGAAGAAGGGGAAGGAAGGGGCGCGCGAGCAGGCCGCCATGTATCTTGCCAACAAGGTGCAGAACATCAAAGGCTCGGCCGACGTGTTGCTCGAATCTGCCGGCATCACCTTCGCAGAGCTGCAGCCGGTTGCGGACGCCATGGAAAAAGGTGGCCGCAAGGCTGCCGCACAGGCCGTCAGCGATGAACTGCTCCGCAAGGTCTGTCCCATCGCGGGCACGCCCGAGGAGTGCATTCAAAAGATCGAAGAATACCGCGCTGCGGGTTGTACTCACATCATGCTGGAAATCTGGGGCGACGATCGCACCGGACAGGCAAAGTTGTTTGGCGATGCGGTATTGCCGCACCTGAGAAAGTAGAGACGTGAGTTGCGGGCGTTCTCTGCGTAACGGACAACGTCTGTCCTTCAACAAATCACCTGAAGTTGCTTTTATTTTTGGGGAATGCCAATGAAGCTTGTAACTTTCGAAAACGCCGCACGGCAATCTCGTATCGGAGCGCTGGTTGGCGACGGTCGGATTGCTGATCTGCGCGTTGTTGACTTGCATCTGGCGTGCGCGCTCTATCTGCGAGACGTGGAAAGCGAAGCCATTTTCTACCGCATGGCCGATGCCCTTGTCCCGCCCGACATGCGGGCGCTGTTTCGCGGCGGAGATACCAGCCTTGAGGCCGCGCGCAAGGGTCTTGAGTACGTCGCCCACCAGGGTGAAAACGGCGCCGATGTCGCCGGTCCTCGCGCAGAAAGGGTGATCTACGCGTTGGGCGATATACAACTCAAGGCGCCGATCATTCCGAAAAAGTTTTTTCACACCGCCGGCAACTTTCGCGAGCATCACGAAGAGGCGACGAAAGCCGGCTTTTCGCATCCGGTCATGCCCTGGATTGTTTTCTTTCAGAACACCGACGCGATCATCGGGCCTGACGAACCCGTGATCTATCCCGAGCACTTGACTCAGGAGCTGGATTACGAACTCGAGCTGGCAGTTGTCCTCAAGAAAGCGGGCAAGCACTTCACGCCGGAAGAAGCGTCCAACTACATCGGCGGCTATGTAATCTTCAATGACATTACGGCGCGGGACATTCAGCGCCGCGAAATGAAATCGGGCGTGTTCAGTTTTTGTAAAGGCATCGACACTTTTTGCCCATTGGGACCGTGGATCGTGACCGCCGACGAGATTCCCGACCCCCATAACCTGGCGATGGAATTGCGCGTCAATGGCGAGTCGCGGCAGCGCTCGCATTCCAGCAAAATGTCCGTCAAGATTCCGGAGATCCTCTCGCACTACTCGCCGATGGGCTACAGCGCGGGCGATGTTGTTTCGACTGGAACAGTTTCCGGCGTGGCCGCGTTTTCGGGAGATCCGAAGGCTTGGTACCTGAAGCCGGGCGACGTAATGGAATGCGAGATCGAAAAGATCGGCGTGCTGCGGAATCCGGTGATCTCGTGGGAAAAGGCGTTCGGTCAGAAGCCAGCGGCTCTCGCGACGCAGGAAACGACAAAATAAGGAGTTCTTGGACGGAGGGATTATGGCCACCAATTCGAAAATCTGGGTCAGCGAACTCAACGCGCGGCCGGAGGTGCGGGCCTCGTTTTCGAAAACGCCTATCCGGTTTTACGATACGACGCTGCGCGATGGCGAGCAGACGGTTGGGGTCGTGCTCTCGCCGCAGCAGAAGCTGGAGATTGCGCACAAGCTGGATGAGCTGGGTGTGAGCCGCATTGAAGCCGGATTCCCGCGCGTTTCTGCGGAGGATGCCGAAGCGATTCAGCTCATGCAGAAGGCGGGCATCAAGGCGGAACTCTGGGGATTTTCTCGCGCGATCAAAGCGGATATTGATGAACTGGTGCGGCTGAACCTTCAATATACGGTGATTGAAGCGCCCACCAGCGCGATCAAGCTGAGAGCGTACGGGATTTCGCAGGAAGAGGTGCTACGCCGCATTCGCGACGCGGTCTCCGCCGCGCGCGAGGCTGGCATTACGGTGGCATTCTTCGCCGTCGATGGAACGCGCACCGACTTGGAATTTTTGAGAACTGTTTACATGTCGGCACTCGATGCTGGAGCCAAGGAACTTGTTGTGGTCGACACGATCGGCGCCTGCGGGCCAGAGGCGGCGGAATATCTGACACGACAAGTGTGCGAGTGGGGCGGCAAAGATGTGCCCGTGCATTTCCATGGACACAACGATTTCGGCATGGCGACGGCTTGCGCGGTAGCTTCCGTCCGCGGCGGAGCAACCTGGATCCAAGGCACGATCAACGGCATGGGCGAACGTGCCGGCAATGCCGACATCGCGGAGATTGCCCTCGCGCTGCGTTGCCTTTATGACGTACCGGTGGTGCTCAATCTCGAAAAGGTGCGTGAGGTCTCGGAGCTGGTGCAGCGGGCCGCGGGGTACACACTCGAGGCGTGGAAACCGCTGGTCGGGCAAAACTTGTTCATGCGCGAAAGCGGCGCGGTGGCCAGCCAGTTTCATCTTCCGGAGGCAATCGAGCCCTACGCGGCGGAACTTGTGCAGGCGGAACGCGGGATCGTTCTTGGCAAGAAAAGTGGCCTTGACAGCATCGACCTGAAATGCAAGGAACTCGGGATTACGATGACCGCTGAGCAGCGCGGCCCGGTCCTCACTGCCGTCAAACAGGCTGCGGTCCAGCAAGCAGCGGCCGGCCGGAGCGGGTTGGTGACCGATGATCAGTTTCGGAAGATTCTGGCGGACTTGCGCATTGCGGAAATAGCGGTCTGAAATCAGCCCCGAACCGCACGGGTGCGGCTAAGAACAGGTCACACGGGTACGTGATCAATTTCACTGAACCGATGTGATCTTCCGGGAAACTAGGGACCCAGATCGATGAGGAGGTCCCATGGGACTTGCTCAATCGGTCCCGGCTGAATCCAATTGGATACCAAGCCCTGCGGCATGTGCCTGCATGGCTGCGGCATCCTGGTCCAGGTTCATGACGGCGTCGCGCTCAAGGGCGATCCGACGAATCCCGCTCCTGGTCGGCCGAGAAAAGCAGGTACGTACCCGGCAGCACGGGAATCCACTTATGGAATGGCGCGGGTCCAAGTGACGGACCCACGCCAATAGCCGGTAAGTTGGGTGTGGTTGCTGGCCCCACCTGATGCCGCTAAGGTGTGAAGCTGAGTGCAATGTTAACGCCCGGATACATCGCGTTGCACAGGTAATATACCCCGTTGATATCGACAACGAAAACGTCCTGCGTGTAAAGCCAATTGCTTGGCCACGCGCCGGCGAATCCAAACCAATAGCCACCGTATTGGAAGCGGTGATTGTTGTAGTCGCCTTGGCTGACGTGGAACGTGTGTTCCCGTCCAAAATTGGCCTTGAAGCGATCGTCGGGAATGCGGCTCGCAGCGGCATGCTGCGTTTGCTGTTCAGGTTTAGCCTGCTGTGTGCGTTGCTGCAGTGCGTTTTTCTCTTCCGGCTTGGCGTTCTTCTCTTGCTGCACCGCGGGTTTTTCCTCTTGCTTCGTAGCCTTTTCCGGCTCCGCTTTTTTCTCTTGCTCTGCGGCAGGCTTGCCTTTCTGTTCTTCCTGCTCGTGTTGCTCCTGTGCGAACGCCGGGGCCGCGACGCCGAGTGCCAAAGACAAGACTGCTAGGCCGATCATTCCAATTCGTTTCATGGGTGTTGTCTCCTGTCGATCGTTGTATGCGCTTGCGCTAGCGCAAGCGTCCTGTGGTTGCGTTCACCGGATTGCCGATGGCTTCACCGGATACGAGAAGTTCCACTCTCCGGTTCTGCTGCCGGCCGGCTGAGTTGTCGTTGGAGGCCACCGGCATGGTATTGCCGAAACCTCTTGAGGAAACCGAACCCGTCAATACGCCTTCCTGCACGAGATAGTCGCGTACCGATCCAGCACGATTCTCAGACAGTGTTTGATTCATAGAGTCGCTGCCCACATTATCCGTGTAGCCGCCGACTTCAATGTTGAGTCCGGGGTAGGCGAGCAGAATGCCGGCGACTTTCGCCAACTTCTCGCGCGCACCCGACTTCAACGAGTACTTCCCGGTGTCAAACAGGACATCGGACATGCTTACAATGAGCCCACGCGCGCTGTCGCGAGTTTGCAGAATCGAATTCAACTGCTCGGACAGCTTCGCGCGCATGGCGGCTTTGTCAGCCTCCGCTTGTTGCGCGCTCGCTTGTGACTGTTGTGCCGACAAACGCGATTGATCCGCATCCGCCTGGGCTGCCAAAAGAGCAGTGGCTGAAGCGGCCTGGTTGTTTGCCATATCAGATCTGGCCTGTGCGGCGGCATTCTGTGCATCCGCAGCATCGCCGCGTGCATTGGCCGCATCCGACTCTGCCTGAGCCTTGGCGATTTGTGCGGTCTGCGTATCCGATTCGGCCTGAGTTTTCGCGGCTTGTGCTCTCACAGTGTCGGATTCAGCGCGTTCCTTCTGCCGCATCGCCTCATCAGCTTGTTCCTGCGATGTCGCCAGAGCTTCGGCGGAATTCTGACGCTCGCTCGCCAGTCGTATTTCGTCCAGCTTCTTGACCGCGATCGCGCGCGCATCTTCTGAAGTCTGGACTGCCTCGCGGGACATTGCGATCAGCGGCTTTCGGTCGATATGTTTTCTGGTGGCATATTCGTCCGCGTTGTTCATCAACTGGACAGCGTGCTGGTAGGTGTCGCTGGCATACTGTTCGGCTCCTTCGGATTGCGCGATGCGCATTGCATTCCGCGCTTCGAAGAATTCGAGTGGCAGCCGGGAATTCAGAACCACAGCATCGAACTTGTAGCCGGTGGGAATGTAGCCGCCCCGTTCCGTCAGTTCGTACTTCGCATTGACCGCCTCGGTAGTTCCCTTGGTGTCGTCGCGAACCACATTTTCAAGCACAACTGCGTTGCTGGGTTGGCGCACGGCATAGTAAGGTTCCGCGGTCACGATCAGGGCGAAAGCCTGGAGGTCGGTAGTCACCAGCAGTTTGCTGCGATGGTTGTCTCCAACCAACACCTCGCCAAGATTGACGGCCCGCCCCTCGGGCGAAATTGCCCACAAAACGTAAGTCAGATACTCGCTCCCGAAGATCGTCGGACTTTCCAGGTTGCCGAATTCGGCTTCGATTTCAATCGCTCCACGCTTGCTGTTTACTTTGGCTTCGCCGTTCGCCGAAGGCATCAGGTCTGTGCCCGCAAAATCCACTTTGGATGATCCACTGCGATGCTCATAGTTGACGGCCTGCACGTTGCGGCTGACCACGGTGACGCGGAAAGTCGGAGTGTGATCCATATGTTCGATGGACAATGGTGTTCGAGAGTTAGTTTGCGCAAATGCGCTCAAAGTGAGAGTGACGCCCATTGCTAGCAAAATTTTGGTTTTCAAAATATCTCCTGGGCAGATGTCTGCCCTGTTGCGGTATTACTGATCTCGTGTTTGGTGCATCAGTCCGGTTGGCGGATGTTTCCGCTGATAGCTACGTTCCTATGCGGACTCGGGACAGCGAATGAAAGAGTCCGAAAACGTTCAGCAGCCACAGAACCACGGCAATCACCACGACGCCGTTCAAGATTGACTTGATGGACGCCTGCATAGGAATAAAGCGATTCACCAGCCACAAGAGAACACCCACCACGATGAGAACTTCCAGCAGTTGAATTAGAGGCATGATCTTTGACCTTTCATATTTCGAAAAACAAGGGTTCGAGGCCCGAGGTGCGCAGGCTAATTCCTATCATCCCCCAGAGGCGTTGGCCTGATTGCGATGTTGCCAGACTACGGCCGAACCGCGTCCGCCGCGAGGTTGCGTGACGGATACGATTGAAGTATGCCGATTGGCTGGATGTGTTCGCGTGGCGTGACCTACTGCGGGCCCCCGCCCGCTGCGAACCGGGAATCAAAGCTACGAATCAGCGTCCCTAGCTTTATCTGCACATTCAGTACAGTGACAATGACAGGAGTGGACCTATCGTGTCTGAGCAACATAGCTCACATTCAAAGTCTGGGTTGCCAAGCTGTTTGTCGTCTGGTCTAGCTCACTGCTTCCTTATCGAGTCCTGACATCTTCAAAGCTGGATTGGAGACGCGGGCAACGTTGCATCGGATGGAACACATGCGCGCCCATGAATAATCGAACTCCTGTCCGCATTTCAAGCACACCTGGTATGTCCGCTTCTTGATCGTAAACACACTACTTTTTTGGCGATGACGACATCCAAACACAAATTGAAGAATACTGAGCGACGGGTTCACAAATCAGCCTCTCTCTGTCGCCGCTCGCAACTTCCATTGGCGTCCAGCCAGGTTAGCAGTGCGCGCACGCTACTCCGCGCCAACGCAATCGCGCAGTCCGCGGCTCCGTAGTATATGTTGAGGGTGTCACCATCGGGAGCGATCGTGTAGCCGCACGGGAACACTACATCGTCGACGTCGCCGAGCCGTTCGTACGAAGCCTCTGGTCCAAAGATCCACGAGTCACCTCGCAGGAGGCATTTCTCCGGATTTTCCAGATCGAACAGCGCCAGGCCCAACCGGTATAGACACCCCGAAGGCGTGTGCCGTACGCCGTGGTAGAACATAAGCCACCCCCTGGAAGTTTCGATGGGCGGAGGAGACAATCCGATTTTGTTGGCATCCCACCAGGCTCCGCGGCGGGCTTCGAGTATCAGCCGGTGTCTTCCCCAATAACGCAGGTCGGGAGAATAGGAAATCCACATGTGGGCGCCCAGAGCCGTCATTGGACGATGGATGAGTGCCCAGTTTCCATTGATTCTCCGAGGGAGGAGCGCTGAGTCCTTGTCGTCCGGAGGCATGATCACACCGTAGCGCTCAAACGTTCGGAAGTCTCTGGTCAGGGCTAGAGAAACTCCGGGGCCGCCGCGCGAATAGGATGTATAAGTGACTACGTACTGTTGTAGCTCGGGCACGAACGTGATGCGGGGATCCTCGATGCCCCAGATTTCCTCCGGATACTTTTTCGGGTCGGGCAATAATGTTGGTTCGCGATCAATTTGCCATCCGTCGACGCCGTTCTTCGAGCGCGCCGCGCACAGATGCGACAAGCCACGACGATCCTCGATGCGGCACAGGAGCAAGGTAGTTCCATCGGGCAGCAACGTCGCGCCGGCGTTGAACACGCTGTTGATCGAGTAGGGCCAATCCTTGCGCGTCAGGATGGGGTTGCTGGGGTGACGCAGAAGCAGCGACGGATAATGCGTGCTTTCAACATTGACCAGACTTGTTTCGGGTGTAGTCATCGAGGATTCTCAGCCTTTCAGCGGACGCCTGGAATTGTCCAGCGCGCGCATTTCCAGCCATGCCATCAAAAACGACAGCGTCGATTCCGCTCCCTGATTTTGATTGGCCCGTTCGGGGTGCAGGCCGTCCCGGCAACCGCCTGTGACGGAATCATAGAGAGGCAGTTGCAGATCGTTGTCGCCCAGGAACCAGTTGAAGGCCGACCATGCCTCGACGCGCCAGCGCCGGTCGCCGGTTACACGAAAAGCCTCGAGACATGCTGAGACCGCGCCCGCGGCCTCAATCGGTTGTTGATCAAAGCGCGCCTTTTCACCGCCCTGGTGATAGAAGCCTTGCGACCCGACCGGCACAAAGTGGTGGTTGGTTTCGCAATGCTGCTCCTGCAACAGCCAATCGAGCGCTTCGAGACCGGCGGAAACCATGCGATCTTCGGAACAGGCGGAGCCCACGACCAGCAATGCCTGGGGCAGTCTCGCGTTGCCGTAAGCCACGACATTTTCGAACCACTTCCAATTCGGACGACTGATGGACTCGTACATTTCGAGCAATCGCCGGCTGAGCACGGATCGCATTTTCTGCGCGTCGCGGTCTCCGGCATAAGAATTGAGATATTCCTGAATTCCAAGCAAGGTATAGGCCGCGGCACGGGGGCTGTAGATTTCCATGGCTGTGGGAAGAGAAAACTCAAACAGGCGTCCGGCAGCGCTTCGCAGCGCTTGATTGCTGGATCGTCCCAGAACCGTTCCGAGGCTCCATAGCGCACGCCCATGGCAGTCTTCCGAGCCGACAGGTTCGTTCCAGCGGCGATCGTAACCGAGAAAGTTTCTGAACCGGCCAGTCCCTGAATCAAACGCATGTTCGAGGAAGGACAAATAGCGTGACGAGAAATCCGGAATAGCCGAATCCGTGCCACCCTGATCTTCGTCGAGTTGTGCCAGTAGTACCGAAAAAATCAGTCCGCGGGCGTTATCGTCAGTGGTGTAGCCCTCGGCCCGATTCGGAATGGTAAAGATCGCGTGCTGCAAAATTCCGGTGTCGTCGGTCAGCGCGTTCAGATGATCCAGTTTCAATTCCGGCAGTTGGTCGAGCGCTTTAGGGATAGCGCGCGCCGAGAACTGAACGCGAGGACTCTCCATGCGGTCGCTGCGCACTCGCGAGAAGCTCTTCATGTAACCTTGAGCGACACTCTTCCAGACCATATCCCGCGAGAAAAGGTAGGCGCGTTTGCGCATCGCGTGACGGATGGCGGGCGTATTCAGCAGTTCGATCGTTTTGTTCGCGATCGCATCGGGATTCTGGAACGGCACCAGCGCGCCCCGGCGATCGTCCAGCAACTCGATGGCGTGCCAGTAGGGAGTCGAGATAATTGCCTTGCCCGCGCCGAGGGCATACGCAAGTGTTCCGGAAACCACTTGCTCCTCGTAGCGATAGGGCGTGATGTAGATATCGGCCGCGCCGATGAACGCGGCCATTTCTTCCGGCGTGGCAAAGCGGTCGTGGAACATTACTTGCGATTCCACTCCCAGCGTCTTGGCCAGAGCCTTCAAACTTTCTCGATATTTGTCTCCCTCGCGACGGAGGATGTGAGGATGCGTGGCGCCCGCAACCATGTAGGCAACGTTCGAATGTTTCGCCAGAATCTGCGGCAGCGCCTGAATGACGTTCTCAATTCCCTTGTTGGGCGAGAGCAGGCCAAAGGTCAGCAGCACTGCTTTTCCCTCCACGTGGAAGCGATCCTTGTAGAAATTGGGGTCGAGAAACGGCAGGTCGGGAACGCCGTGCGGAACCATGTCGATCTTGCTGCCAGGTACTTTGAAGATTTCCTGCAAAAATTGCGACGAGAGCTGGCTCATGACAATGAGACGATCGGAAAGCTCTGCGATCTCTTCCATCACCCGGAGCTGGTCAGGATTCGGCTCGCGCAGAACGGTGTGCAGGGTGGTCACCACCGGCATTTTCAATCCGCGCAGCAGATGCAGAATGTGGCTCCCCGCGGGACCGCCAAAGATTCCATATTCGTGCTGCAGGCACACCATGTCGATGTTGTTGAAGTTCAGAAATTCGGCAGCTTCCTCATACGACTTTACGTCGTCCTGCGCGAGTGACCATCGCACCCGCTCGGGGTAGTCATATCCCTGTTCCGTGTCGTTTACCGGCAACGCGAGCAAGCGCGTTGTTCTGTACTCCGCCGATATGGCCGCGCACAAATCGGTAGTGAAGGTAGCAATGCCACATTGCCGCGGAAGGTAATTACCAATTACCGCGATTCGACTCGGCAAAGATGCTTTTGCCTGCAGTCTTGGAGGAGTCGAGACCGCCTGTATAGGGGGGAGTGAGGAGGCAACTTCCGAGAGTTCGTCCGAGGACGCTGCGACTGGTAGCGCCATTTTTGTCCCTCACTTTCTTGAGTGCGTGTGTTCAAACAAGGCGGGGTCGAGGCAGCCACGCTGGATGCCCGACGGGTATTTCGCCTGATGGAGGATTTCTCTCTTGTTTAGTATTCACCTGCAACCGCCTTGCACACTGGTCAAAATTGACCAGAATGTACTGGCAAAGGTGGTGGCTTGAGAGAACTGGTTTTCACCGCGCTTCCTTCGATCCTTTGATTAGGCATTGAGCAATTCTGAACAGATTTGCCGGAAACTTACTTATATACATAACCAGCATGGCTACCAATCCCACGCTACTCTGCATCCACCGAGATCCAATGCAACTGGGTTTATTGCGGGAACACGGATACGAACTGGCAACCGCGACCAACGGTTCCGAGGGTCTGCGGCTTTTCATGTCGCGGCCGGTGGATGCGGTTGTCCTCGAACACGACCTCGGGCTTCTGGATGGCGTAACCATCGCCGACGAAATCAAGCAAGTCCGGCCCGAAGTACCCATTGTGATGTGGGCCGACAATATCGAATTACCCAGCGATGCTCTAAAGTCCATCGATGCGCTGGTGGCCAAGTCTGACGGGCCACACTTTCTATTGGCTACTCTACACTTTGTACTGAATGTGCGACCGGCGCAGCGCCATGAGGCAAGAGTAAGAACTGAAACGCCGGCCCATCTGCGCCGTCCGAGCAAGTCGCGGGAACGACCGAACAGCGTGCAAGCTAACCATCCCGAATCAGCGGCTGACGTGAAAGGCGCTCCTTTTCCGAAAGAGGTCTGGCGCAGCATTCGGAACGGGTCAGTCAGATTCTGATACGCGGAAGCTCAAACCGATCACAATTGACCAGCTTGTTGGTGCGCAATCGCGGATGATGGAGTTATGAAAGCCGAGAGAGAATCAGCCCTTATTGTCTGGTGTCCCACGTGCGGCGCCAAGCGAGGAGAGAAGTGCGAACTGAGCACTGGACTGCCGCGCACCCAGCCACATCCAGCCCGGTGCTTCGCGACCGAAAGCAAATAATGAGTCGATTAACCCCTGGCCCAAACTGCATCCCGCAGCAGGGATCAACGAGCCTCGATACCGTCCAGATTGCAGCTTTGTTGGACATGGCGCGAATGCGCCGAGACAACGGTATAGGGTACGCCCCAAAAATGCTTTGCAACGATTCCAGTCACTTGCAGGCCGTTAAAGTGCTGCTTACTTACCTTGTCCAGAATGCAGTTTAAAGCGCGCCTGATCTTTACGGTTCCCGGCGCCCCAATAAACATCGACTTCACTTCCGAGGCAACGAAGAACAAATTCCATCCCGCGACACGAATCTTGCGGTCAAGAGCGAAAGCGTCAAGCACCTTGACCACGCTCCAATTTCCCGAGTAGGACTCGCCCTCGAGCCCAAATAGCTGTGGCCATCCCGACATCAGGATCGTGCCGACTTCAATTTCTTGTGGCATTGAAAACTCCTCACCGTCCTTGATGGTCGTCTTTTTCCCTTGGAAGTACTGTGCAAAATGGCTCACGTCCCGGACTCCAGAGACGGTGCAAAGTACGGCACCGTACAAGAACTGCCGTTTGGGACTAGAATCAAGCCAGAGCGATGGCTGCCAGAGCACAGGTGAACGCGAAGAGCCGGGATTTCAATCCCAGCACCTTTCTTGCCACCATTGGCGAGGGCAGGAAAAACCTGACTTTCGTCAAGAAGCAAGGAATCTTCGCGCAGGGGGATGTAGCGGACTCGGTCTTCTACATTCAAAAAGGCAAAGTAAAGCTCACCGTCGTTTCCAAGACCGGACGAGAGGCTACTCTCGGCCTTCTGGGAGTGGAGAATTTCTTTGGCAAAGGTGCACTGGCCGGTCAAACACTGCGTATGGGCTCTGCGGCGGCGATAACGGACTGTGAAATTCAGAAGATTGACAAGAAAGCGATGATGGCGGCCCTGCACCGCGAACCTGCCTTTTCCGAGCTCTTCGTTGCGTATTTACTGGCGCGCAACGTCCGTTATGAAGAGGATCTGGTCGACCAGTTGTTTAATTCCAGCGAAAAGAGGCTGGCGCGGGTTCTTCTTCTGCTCGCTCATTTTGGCAAGGAAGGCGTGCCCGAGACGGTCGTTCCCAAAATCAGTCAGGAAAGTTTGGCGGAGATGGTGGGCACAACTCGTTCGCGAGTCAGCTTTTTCATGAACCGCTTCAGAAAGCTCGGTTTTGTGGACTACTCGGGCGGCCCGGAAGGCGGGTTGCAGGTCCACAGTTCTCTGCTGAGCGTGGTTTTGCACGACTAGTCGCCTGTCGCAGAACCATCGTTACTAGAGCGAGTATCGGTTTATTTGCTTTGGGAAGGGCACGACTTCAGTCGTGCCGCGCAGAGCTGTAATGATGCGGGCTTCAGCCCCCGAGGAATTCCGCAGACCGGTACGAACTCACCGCGGCAGGCCACTAGGGCTGCGATCAAGGTCAGTGGCACTCACCGCCTCAGATCTAAGCGGTCCCCAGCCCTGCCTTGATCGCTTTCGTTGATTCCCACAGCGTAGGTGGAAAGGTGCGAGTCAAGCCCGGTTCGGTAGCCTGGCTTTGCCGATGCCCGCACGAGAGGCAGATCGCCCCCACTTGCCGTATTTCCGTCTCTCTGGAAATTTCATTTTCGCGCACCGCAGTCGAGCCTGCGACCACCGGTCCCATACATTCATCACAGGAATAAGCGGAAAGGTGCAGGTAGTGTTTTTTCATTTTGATCCTCAAAGCCTGAGTGACCGCCTCAGGCAATACGCCGGCCGCTTACCAGATTGATGACCAGGACTACCAGCGCAACCACCAGCAGCAAATGAATCAGGCCGCCAGCTATATGCAGGCTAAAACCGAGAAGCCACAGAATCAAAAGCACAACAAAAATTGTCCAAAGCATATTGATCCCCTTCCCCAATGGGGTAAAACCGAATTACCGTGTAGCGGGAGCCAGTTTCTTCCCGCACTCCAGGCAACAGACCTTGAAGCGTGGCGTGATCAACCCGCAGAACGGGCACACCCTCTGCGATTTGAAACCCCGGCCTGATGGTCTGAGAGACGACAGCAACGCGGCGGCCGATGCCTTGAAGTCTCTCAACCTTATGCGATACCGGGTTTTCCAGCGATCAAGAGTGCTGTTCATTGGCGTGTCACCCACCACTGACGATGGCAGGTCCGGAGCAACTATTCTGTGCACAATTGCTCACAACATCAGGATTTCAGATCTAACCTCCCCGGCCTCGGGAAAGCACATTTAAGGTTTGCCAAGATCGACGCCTGCAGATGGTGCCGCCAAAATGAGCAGTTTAGAGCAGCTTTTCTTCCCCGCTTGAGCCTTCTCAGACGTGCCATGCTTCGCCCAGCGTGGAGTCGCCGTGGAACTTAGTTCTGCGGCTGTGAACTTTTGGTATCGCTGGCGGACTCCTGGATCCGGAAGACAGTCCGTTGCTGCTCGGCTTCGTCGTGCCCCAACCGGGTTGCGATCTGCAGTTGATCGTCCGCTTCTTCTTTTCGTCCAACGCGGGCGAACGTCAGGCCGAGATAATAGTGAGTCTCGCGCAATGAGTCGTCAACGGCGATCGCCTGCTGCAGCAGATCGATTGCGTCGGAGTAGTGCTTCTGCTCGAAAGCCACCCGTCCCAATAACGACAAAGCGCCTGCATGTTTTGGTTCCCGGGCAAGTACAAGACGAAGGTTGCGTGCCGCCTCGCCCAGATTTTTCTCATCGACGTCGATGAGCCCGAGCCGGAAGTATGATTCGGTCTGCGCCGGAGCCAGCGTAATGGATCGTTCAAATTGCTCTCGCGCTTCTGGCGCACGTTCGAGAGCGGCGAGAGTCATCCCCAGTGCGCAATAACCGTTTCCGTCGTCCGGGCGGATTTTGACATAAGTGGCAAACTGCTTGCGCGCCTCCTCAAAGTTCGATAGCCCCATGAAGGCACGTCCCAGGTCGTAGCGCGCCAGCGCATCGTTTTCCCGCAGTTTTAAAGTTTGTTGGAACGCTTCCACTGCGTCCTGCCACGAGGATATTTGCAGCTCAATGGTTCCCAGTTCGAACTGGACATCCGGATTGTCAGGCGCGTATTTGCTGGCGTCTTTTAGCAAGGCCAGAGCTTTTGGGTTGTTTCCCGCCACGGCTGCGGTCCGGGCTTGGTCCTGCAAGATGCGCACGAGAGCAGCAGAGGCATCGCTGCGAGCGGGATCGATGCGTAAAGCTTCGCGTAATTGAGGAACTGCTTCCTCTGGACGGCCCTTCTGAACGCAGAGCATGCCGAGATGAGCATGCGCGGGTGCGAAATCGGGATTCTTCACAATCGCGCGGCGGAAAAGCTGTTCCGCGTCTTTCTCGCGCCGCTGCAGGATGCGCACGACTCCTAAGAGGTCGAGGGCACGATAATCTTCAGGAGTTGCGCGCAAGATGGATTGCAGATCGCTTTCGGCGCGACTCAATTTCCCTGCAGTGAGGGCCTGAGCCGCATCCTGCAACAATTCGAGATTCGAACTCTGCTTCGAAACCTGCGCCCCAGGCGTCAGGCTTGACAGCAGGAGTAGCACTGCGCCGCATAAGAATCTGTTTCGCACCCGGGACACAGCCTTCGACCTATTTTAATGGCTCAGTGATGGTGACAATTCGATCTGGTTTCTGATCCTGCACAACTTGGCGAATACCGCTTGGCCAGCGGATTTCAATCTCACGGATGGAATTCGCCGCCCCCAAGCCGAAGTGCAGCCGCTTGTCGCCTGAGGACTGGTAACTGCTGCTCGTGGTGACAGTGGCGAACTGATCGCCCGCCGAAGTAGAGATTCTGACTTGCGCTCCGATGGCATCGCGGTTACTCCTTACTCCCACGAGATTAAGCGTGATCCAGTGATTCGGGGTGTCGGTTTGGTTCATCAGAACCCACGCCGGGCCATCGTTTGAAGTGACTACCGCGTCCAGCTTGCCATCATTATTAATGTCTCCAATCGCCAACCCGCGTGCGGCCCATTCCTGCTGGAAGACATCGCCAGAAAGCCGTGAAACATCCACAAATTTCTTCCCCTGCTCGTTGTGCAAGAGCAAGGGTGGTTCGCGGTAACGCACATTCGGATCATACATCTCGATCGTATCGATCACATGCGACTGGACGATGAGCAAGTCCTTCCACCCGTCGTTGTCATAGTCGACAAAGCGCACACCCCAGCCGGAATGCAACACCGAAATTGCTCGGAGGCCGGTGACAGATGTGGAATAGTCGAAGGTCCCGTCCTTGAGATTATCGTAAAGTGCATAGCGCTGATGCGCCAGACTAGTGATGACGATATCGGGCCAGCCGTCATTGTTATAGTCGGCAAAATCCACACCCATGCCGGCAAAGGTGTGGCCGTTGCTATCCAGTCCAGCGCCGGAAGACAACCCGACTTCCTCAAACGTTCCGTTGCCACGATTGTGAAACAGGTATTCCGGCATGGAATCATTGGCCAGCAGGATGTCCATAAAGCCATCGCGGTCGTAGTCCGCAATGGCTAACCCTAGCCCTTTGCCGGGTTTGTTAATCCCCGCCTGATGGGAGACCTCGGTGAACTTTCCATTGCCGTCATTGTGAAACAGCAAAACCGATGCCGGCTTGAAGATATCTGGATGGCAATAAGAACGAAGACCTTCCCGCCCGCAAGGGATGTCGTCGAAGTCCCACTGCATGTAACGGGCAACGACCAAATCAAGGCGCCCGTCATTGTCGTAGTCCACCCAGGCGGCGCTCGTCATCCATCCCGACCCGGCAACGCCAGCGGCGTCGGTTACATCGGTGAACGTGCCATCGCCATTGTTGTGATAGAGGCTGCTGCGCCCGTATCCGGCTACATAGAGGTCTTCCAGGCCATCGTTATCGTAGTCGCCAACCGCGACGCCGGTGGAATAGCCGAAACCGGTGAGGCCAGCTTTCTCTGTAACATCTTCGAAAGTTCCGTCTGATTTCTGGTGGTAGAGACGGTTCCAATACTTCGGATCATCTTTTTTAGGAATCGTGCCCTTGGGGGTTGGATCGTTAAGCCGCGCCCCATTGGCAAAGAAAATGTCGAGCCGGCCATCGTTGTCGTAATCGAACAAGGCGACGCCCGAGCCCATCGTCTCCAGAAGATATTTCTTCGCTGTCGGAGAAGCTTGCTGGCGAAAGTGGATTCCAAGTTTTTCTGTGGCATCGACAAAATGGCCGGGGGTGGGAGAGCCTTGACACCACGCCACCATGACGCCGCTAATCGTGAACGCGAGACCGATCCCAACAAGTACGGCCGTACCGGCGACTGCCCTGGCCGACTTCTTTGAAGGTGTTCTCATGGAAACAGGAAAATTCGCGGGTCCTAAGTTTCTTTCAGTGTAGCAAAGGGATGCCGTCATGCTTACGTGCCGCCCTGCCGTCTTCTCGCTCCGTGCCGGAAAAGAACAAACAAACGATCGTTTAGCCCTATAACAAACAATAAAAGGTTGACTCTGAGCAAAGAACGGCATTAGGATTCCGTTGGCTTAGTTTGCGACGCGTTGCAATGAGGGGGCGCGGGAGGACAACTGCTATGACACGAAATGCGCAATTTATGAAAACAATGTGCACCACCGGAGCTCGGCGCCTGGGGATTCGGGTGGCAATTCTTTGTGCTCTGACGCTACCACTTCTAGCACAATTTGACACCGGCACCATCACTGGGACCGTGACTGATCCTTCTGGCGCGGTCGTTCCCCAGGCCGCTGTCACCATCGTAAACACTGGAACGTCTATCCAACGGACTTTGCAGGCTAATGGCAGCGGGAGTTTCGTTGCTTCCGCGGTGCCCTTTGGAAATTACATAGTCTCCGCGACGGCGAGCGGCTTCAAGGAGGCGAAGAGCCGAACCATTGTGCTGAACGTCGGCGCCACCGTTAACGTCAATCTTGCGCTTTCATTGGCGACGTCTCAGGAGAGTATTCAGGTTACGGGTACGCTCGAGAGTGTTGACACCTCATCCAGTACATCCGGAACGACTTTGGATACCAACCAAGTTGCCAACCTCCCGGTTAACGGAAGAGATGTCAGCAGCTTCCTCGAGATCAGTCCCGGATCAGTGGGTTCAACAGGTTACTTCCAGGGCAGCGTCAATGGACTAGATAACATTTTCACCGGACTGAATATCACTGTGGACGGCCAGAGCGCGATGCGCGGCGATATCAACGGCTTCTTGGATACCGAGGGTCAGGAAGGAGCGCGGATCACGCGCGCCAGCATCGATAGCATCCAGGAAATTGACTACGCCAACAGCGGCTATACCGCTGAAAATGGCCATTCCCTCGGCCCGCAGATGAACATCATCACGAAATCCGGGACGAACGCGTTTCACGGTGAGTTGTTTGAATTCCTCCGCAATGATGCCCTGGACGCAAAAGACTACTTTGCAACTACGGCTGAGCCTTTAAGGCTTAACCAGTTTGGCGGCAATTTAGCCGGCCCGATCATCAAGGGAAAGCTCTTCTTTTTTGTGAACTACGAAGGTGATCGCACTCACGTCACCACGATCCTCCCTCGGAACCATACGCTGAGCGCATACGCTCGATCGCAGTTCGTTCCGTCCATGCAGCCAGTATTGGCCCAGTTCGCGCCGCTACCGGCCGGCTGTAACGCCATTCCGGCGCCAGCAAGCTGCGTGTACCCCGGTTTTCTGGACGGTAACGATTTAGCCACTCAGGGGTCTGACATGGTTTTTGACCCGGTAGCTCTTCCCAGTATTGTTCGCGAGGATACCGGGTCGGTGAGAGTCGATTACAACATCTCGGAAAAGGACCGCATTTTCTTCCGCTACAACATCAATGATTCGTTAACCAACGATACCTATGGCGCGAACCTGAATCAGGTATCGCCGCAGGCGCTAAGGACACAATTAGGGAAATTCGACGAGACCCATACATTTAATTCGACCCTGCTGAACGAGTTCAGCGTGGCCATCAACCGCTTCTATTCGAATGTCAATTCAAATACCCCTCAGC
>JBAQJU010000260.1:0-28695 GCA_049300475.1 Terriglobales bacterium
CAACCACACAAACCATGACAACTGCCCACGACACGCACAACGGCGGATCGGCCGTAGTAGACGCTCCCGAGCCCGTACAACCTTATCCCGCGGAGCCCGAAGCATCCGCCCCTGACGCTGCGGAGGCTTCCACACACGAAATCCCCGTCCCTGCGGCCCCTGAAATCCAGACGGTCTCTACTGCTGAGACTCCCGCTCCGCCCGCCAGCGATGATTTTGCCGTGGCCCTGGAAAATTTTACTACCGAGACTGAGGAATCGGTAGGCGACGACCACGTGATCAAAGGCACCGTGGTCAAGCTGACTGCGACCCATGCCGTGGTCGACTTCGGCTCAAAATCGGAGGGGATGGTGGCGATCGCCGAGGTTCTCGACCACGAGGGTCAGCCCAGGTTCAAGCCCGGCGACGAAATCGACGTCATGCGCGAGAAGGGTGAAACCGAAGACGGTTACCCCAAGCTCTCGCACCAGAAGGCGCAGCGGCTGCGCGCATGGGACGACATCGAGCGCGCTCACGCCGAGAAGAAGCCCATCAAAGGCATCGTCGTCGAACGCATCAAGGGCGGCTTGACGGTTGATATCAACGGAGCCCGCGCTTTCTTGCCCGGCTCGCAGGTCGATCTGCGGCCCATCCGCAACTTGGATGGCATGAAGGGCCAGACCATCGAAGTCGCCGTGATCAAGCTCAACAAGAAGCGTGGCAACATCGTGGTTTCGCGCAAGCAGCTTCTCGAAGAGGAGCAGGCCGAGAAGCGCGGCAAGACACTGGAGCATCTGGAAGAAGGCGCCGTTCTGACTGGCATTGTCAAGAACCTCACCGAATATGGTGCGTTCGTTGATATGGGCGGCATCGACGGCTTGCTGCACATCACCGATATGTCCTGGGGCCGTCTGACCCACCCGCGCGACCTCGTCAATGTCGGCGACCAGATTCAGGTCAAGGTCCTCAAGTACGACAAGGATAAGCAGCGCGTCTCGCTCGGCTTCAAACAACTCACCCCCGATCCCTGGCTGGATGCCGAACACCGCTACCCGGTGGGCGCGCACGTACACGGACGCGTCATCAGCGTCACCGATTACGGCGCCTTCGTCGAACTGGAACAGGGCATTGAAGGTCTCGTCCATGTCAGCGAAATGACGTGGTCGAAGCGCATGAAACATCCCTCGAAGCTGGTGAATGTCGGCGATGAGGTTGATTGCGTCGTGATCAGCGTTAATCCGACCGAGCGCCGAATTTCTCTCGGCATGCGGCAACTGGCGGCCAACCCCTGGGATACGCTGCACGACAAGTATCCCGTGGGAGCGACGGTCGAAGGTCGCGTGCGCAACCTCACCGAATTCGGTGCGTTCATCGAGATCGAAGACGGCATCGACGGTCTCGTTCACGTCAGCAACTTGAGCTGGACAACCCGCGTCAAGCATCCCTCCGAGGTCCTGAAAAAAGGCGACCGGGTTAAGGCCGTCATTCTCGCCATCGAACCCGACAAGCGCCGTCTTTCACTCGGAGTGAAGCAGATGCAGCCCGACGTCTGGGATTCATTCTTCGTGCAGCATCGCGTCGGCGACATCGTGCATGGCAAGGTTCTTCGTGTTGCCACCTTCGGCGCGTTCGTCGAAATCGCGGAAGGCATCGAAGGCCTCTGCCACAATTCGGAAGCCGTCGACGGCAACGGGCAGCCGATGCATCTCGAAGCCGGCAGCGAGTTCGACTTCAAGATCATCAAGATGAATCAGGAAGAGAAAAAGGTCGGCCTGAGCATCAAGGCAGTCGGCGAAGAAGCCTCGCGCCAGGAAGTGGAGTCCTACAAGCACCCCGCTTCCTCTTCCTCCACCAGCACGACGATTGGAGACTTGATCTCCTGGAAACGGGCGGGCGGCGACAGCAACTAGGTGGTTTGAAAGGGCACGGCTTCAGAGCCTGCGGAAAAAGCCGGCGTAATGGCAAGGGCACGAGTTCACTCGTGTCGCTCAGTCGCTGAAAATAGATTCGCGCTTCAGCGCCTGCCGGTCGCAATTCGCGTGCACAAAGACTTTTTCCGGAGCCTGTTCACGCCATGCCCTCAGAGCCTGAAAACTCCTGCAAAGAAGCCCGTTTCGAAGGAGCGCGCCTTCAACAGGCTGCGGAAAAACTCAATATTGCGCTTGATTTTGGGTGGCGCAGCGGTTTACCGCTGCGATAACCGGCCTCTTCTCAATGCGGCTTCACAGTTTGCTGAAAAACTCGGTTTCGTATCAGGGTATCGCTTTAGCGATACCGCAAGTCGTTCGAAATCCATTGCCCCTTTAGGGGCTGGTGCTCGAATTCCTACTTTTTCAGCAAACTGTTCAGCCAATGAGGTCACACTTTCGACCCGCGAAGTAGTTTTTCAGCAGCCTGTTCACGCCGCGCGAGATCGACAAGCTAAGAGCGAAAATCAACCAAATCGTCGAGGACCGCGCTGCGACCTTCATGGAGCAGCAGCTCAGAGAGAAGGCTGGTGTCGTAGAAAATGTTCTAACTGACTTTTGCCTTCAGGTTCTTCCGTTCTTCACAAATCAGATGCACTTGCGATAGGTGGGTTCGGAGCATCGCTTGCGTGCTAGAGATGCGGAACTCGTCAAAATATTCTACAAAATCGCCGCTTCCTGACCATCGGCGGATCATCTTTTCCATCACACCCAGCCCGTGACTACCCGCACAGACATCCATCCCAACCGGCACGAAGATTTTCTCTGACCTGTTATGGCGCGGGAAGTGTGCTCACAGAACGGCATGGAAGGCTCGCCTCAGTTGGAACTGCACCACCTCCCTAACAAGAGCTTGACTTAGCCATGGCAATCCGCTCAACTGGGTCCAGAGTCCCACCCGGAGCCGTTTCCGATATTTCGCGTATAAGTGCAATCGCTTGAGGATTTTGCAGGGAATGTGGGGAGGGATGCCATCGGGCGGGGGAAAGGGCATCCGTAAGTGATTGATTTGGCGTTGCTCTGCCCCGACAGGAGACGCGGTGACATGACGAAGCCGTCCGGAATCTCGCAAAGATCGACCGTAACTCCTTATTCCGTAGTACTTTACATATAAGTCCTTATTCCGGAATATTTTGGGAGGAATTTTTCGCTAAATCTATGATTCCATTGGATAGGGACGGTAGGGGGTAGGGGCCCCCCTCGGGTACAGACTGGTCGCATCCCTGACACTTCGAGACCCTAGTGAAAGGTACAGGCTGTACTGGGAACCGAGAACTGTATCCATGCCTTCAACAAACCAACAGCAAAACAAGGCCGAGTCGTCGATCCTCCAGTCTCCGCAGAAACAGAGAGTCGTTTGCTCTCTCTTGCTTGTTCTGGCAACGCTTGCTCTTTACAACCCCATTTCTCGCGCCCCGTTCCTCAACCTCGACGACGATCTCTACATCACAGAGAACCCCCACGTCCAGGCTGGACTCACCTGGCATTCGGTTGCCTGGGCATTCACGACAATCGCGAACACCAACTGGCATCCGATTACGTGGCTCTCCCACGAACTCGATTGCGAGCTTTTTGGCCTGAACCCGGCGGGGCCGCATCTGGTCAATGTCCTGCTGCACGCCGCGAGCGCCGTTCTCATCTTCCTGATGCTGGCCCACATCACGGGCATGATTGGGCGCAGTCTGATGGTCGCCGCCCTTTTCGCGCTGCACCCGATCAACGTCGAATCAGTGGCCTGGATCGCCGAACGCAAGAACGTCCTCAGCATGCTTTTCTTTTTGCTCGCGCTCGCGGCTTACGGCTGGTACGCGCGTCATCCGGAAATACAGCGCTACCTGATCGTCACTGTTCTTTATGCTCTGGCGCTCATGGCCAAGCCGCAGGTCATCACCTTCCCGTTTGCATTGCTCCTGCTCGACTACTGGCCATTGCGAAGAATCGCTGGAGCGAGCCAATCTGCCGAAAAAGAACCGGCCGGGCCGTCAGGGGCGCAGCGCAGCTTTCTCAGCCTGGTTTGGGAAAAGATTCCGTGGTTCGCCCTTTCCGCCGCCAGTGCCTTGATCACGATGAAGGCGCAGAGCGCGGCCAGGCATGAGGAACTCCCCCTATGGGAGCACTTGGCCAATGCGGCTCTGGCATACGCGAAGTACATGGGCAAGGCCTTCTGGCCGGCCAATCTCGCGCCCCTGTATCCGCATCCCGGACGCACCATCAGCATTCCCTCCGCCGCGCTTTCCGCTCTCGGGATCATCGCCCTTACGGTTCTCGTCGTGATCTTTCGGGAACGACGTTATCTGTTTGTGGGCTGGTTTTGGTTTCTCGGAACCATGGTGCCGATGATTGGACTGGTGCAGGTCGGCGTGCAATCCATGGCCGATCGTTACGCCTACATTCCATTGCTCGGAATTTTTGTGATCGTCTGCTGGGGCGTGCCCGACTTACTGAGATTCTGGCGCGTGCCGGCCAAAGTGACCGCAGTGGCGAGTGCCATAGTTCTGGTGGCGTTAGGTTTCGCGCTTCATCGTCAGGTAGATTACTGGACCGACAATTTCACGCTCTGGCGCCACACCCTCGACATCACCCGCAACAATTTCATCGCCGAAGACAGCGCCGCCACCGCGCTCCTGGCCGAGGGAAGGACCGATGAAGCGATTCGGTACTTCCGCCGCGCGCAGGAAGTCCGGCCGACCGATCCGATCAGCGCGCTGAACGTCGCCGCCTACGATCAGCAGCAGGGCAATTATGCGCGCGCCATCCAGCAATACCAGCGAGTGCTTGAATACACGAAGAGTCCAGCGCTGCTGTCGCTGGTCTATACCAACCGCGGGTATGCATACTCCGCGCTGCGGCAAGACGACAGCGCAAAACAGGATTTTGCGGCAGCTCTAAAACAGCAACCAGAAAACGCGGCAGCCTATCAAGGATTGGGCTTGCTGGCGCAGAGATCGGGTGAATGGTCCGAGGCGGCGCAGGATTTCGAGCATGCAATCGAGATTCAGCCAACGCCCGCGGCGTATCAGTTACTGGCGCAGGTTCTGGAATCCGCCGGGAAAACAGACGCAGCCAACGCGGCGCGCGCGCAGGCCGAACGGATGGGCAACGATCTCACTCGCGGCACCGCGAAAAACCCTTAGGACTCGGCGAGGAAGACTCGAAAAGAAGAGAAGAACCTTGTTTGCGTTATCCTTAATAGAGAGACATGACCCTGCTCGATGCAAAGCCGTTCGACTTCGCCCGCGCCCGGCGGCGGAAAATCAAGATTGCCGTCGTTATTCTAGCCGTCATCACTCTCGCCGCGCTCGCCTGGGTTTATCGCAACTGGCCTGAAGAGCGGGTTGTCGACCATTTCTTCGCCGCGCTGCAGCACCAGGATTACGAGTCTGCTTACGCCATCTACTTCAACGATCCAAATTGGCGTCAGCATCCGCAGAAGTATTCGCAATACACTTATGCGGACTTTTATCGCGATTGGGGACCAGGCGGCGAATGGGGACTGATCAAGTCTTTTCGCATTTACGGATCGGCGAACACAAAAGGATTCGGCCGCGGAGGCGTGATCGTCGAAGTAATCGTCAATGATCGCGCCGAACACGCTCGCATGTTCGTGCAGAAATCGGACAAAACGATCACCGTGTATCCGTACTGAAGTGTCTACAGAAGAGCCAGGGAAAGTGTGGTGACGGGAGTCTCACCCGTCCGGTCACGCTGCCATCGCCGCAATCTGCGTCAGCGTCTTGGCAAGCGATGCCTCATCGCCTACGCTCAAACACGTCTTCGAGCGGTCAATCTGCCGCATCAATCCCCAGAGAACTTTTCCGGGACCGACCTCGATGAACAGCCCTGTTCCTTGTTCAATCAACCGCCGCATCGACTCGTTCCAGCGCACGGCGCCTGTCACCTGCCGAACGAGCGCATCGCGCGCGGCATCGCCCGTAGTAATTGCCACCGCATCGGCATTGCAGACCACGGGGCACGATGGATTCTGGAACGTGAGCGCCCGCAAATCGAGAGCGAGAAGATCCTGCGCCGGCTGCATGAGCGCGCAATGGAATGGCGCACTGACCGGCAAGCTGACCGCTTTCTTCGCGCCCCATTTAGTCGCCAGTTGCATCGCCCGATCCACGGCTCCGGCGTGTCCGGAGATGACGATCTGTTCTGGCGAATTGATGTTGGCCGCCTGGCAAACTTCTCCATTGGCCGCTTCCCTGGCAATCTCGATGACTTTGTCGGGAGTCATGCCCAGGATCGCTGCCATCGCTCCCACTCCGACCGGAACGGCTTCCTGCATATACTTGCCGCGGTTGCGCACGGTTTGCACGGCAGCGGCAAACGGCAACGTGCCTGCAGCTACGTGTGCGGAATACTCTCCCAGACTGTGGCCTGCAACATAGTCTGGAGTGAGACCTTTTTCCCGCAGAACGCGCCACGCCGCGACCGAGGCCGTCAAAATGGCCGGCTGCGTGATCTCGGTCAACTTGAGCTTCTCTTCCGGACCCTCGAAACAGACCTGAGACAACTTGTAGCCGAGCGCTTCGTCGGCTTCTTCGAAGGTCCGGCGCGCGGTGGCGTAATTCGCAGCGAGTTCCTTGCCCATGCCGACCGATTGCGATCCCTGGCCGGGAAAGAGAAAGGCGACGGCGGGAGTTGGGCTTGTCATCTAGCCCCACCGCGAGAGAAAGGTCCCGAAACTCGGCGGGTGGGGATACCCCCCCTACCCCCCCTATCTCGGTATATTAGAATCATAGGCTTAGCGATTTTTCCCCGGCAAAGTATTCACAAATAATGGCTTACAGGTAAAGTATTCAATAATAAAGACTTAACAAATGACCATCTATTAGAATCAATGAGTTAGCCGGGTTCATCCTCGCAAAGTATTCAATAATAGCGACTTAACACGGGCAAAGATCATCGAAAACGAGTTTTCGTCAGCTTCGATGGACGATTGCGGCGTGGACGTACATGTCGAAAATGCCAATGGAGTGTTTATTTTGTCGCGCGGTGAGTCTTAAGTCAATGACTTTGATCGCGAGTTGGACGGGAGTGATTGGGGAGCGCGAACCCGGAACGCCCTCGGCAACACCAAAACCGCAAATTACGCGGTCGTGTCCTCCGGGTTAGAATCGTGCCGCAGTGGAAAAGAACAGACTTCATTACGGCGACAATCCCGCTACGACGAAATACCCTTCTCCTTCATCAATTTGGCATATCTCAAATCTGCAAATCCTTGACATCGGGGGCAGGAAGTAAAGCGGCCCAAACATCGCAAAGGCGTTCATTAATACGTGCGCCGTCGAATCGGAAAAACGCCTGCAACTCCGTAAGAATACAGAGGAGGACTGCTGACGCGCGAGTTATGTGATGAAAGATGCCTTTCAGCGAGACCTCTTCCAACTTCGGCCGTTCCTCGTGCGGTAGGTCATGTTCTAAGTAAGGCATTGCCGTCCGCATCAATCCCTGAAATGTTCCGTGCGCGTAGTCCGAATACTCGCGCCAGTATCCATAAGTGAGACTTCTCAGGAAGCGCTGGTGCTCCGTCGACGCGACGCCTTTCTTCAACCGGAGGTACCCCGATAGGGTGGGCCATTTGTTTTGAGCCATCACCTCGTCGAACTTGAATCCATCTCTCCGCAATCCCAGTTCTAGATGCTCGCGTCGCTTCTTAAACCACTCGGCCCATCTGGGGTCCGGGTTGTTGGCGTACTTTTGCTCATCTTCGTCGAGTGCCTCAAACGCCATCCGATAGCCGCTCCTGCGAAACTCGGCGGGCTTGATTCGAGGCTCCTCAAGCATGACAGTGATGTTATAGAGGTAGTCAATCATGGACCGTATCACGGGAAGAACAACAAACGTGTAATACGCTCGCCATGGGGGATTCTTACGGTGCTCATCCGCGTTGAGGTAAAAAAACAGGTCATACGTCCGCTGCGCCAAGCGCACCATGACGTAAATGTCCTCGACAGCCGTCCGACTTCCAATGAGAGCGCCCCCCTCGCGTTGGACCTTGTAGGCAATTGTTGTGGTGAGTTCGCCAAGCTGATTTTGGAATTTCGTCGCATCGATGTTCCACTCGTCCTTCCACTCGTCCATCGTTCTCTCCTTAACCGGGGATACCACTATTCGTACCCAGGCACAAGCGACCTCCACGACGAAAACAAGAGAGACAGCAAAACCAAGCAGATCATTTTTTCCGTCAAGGCCGGGCATGTGCAGTCCGCTTACGTGCGCGACCTGCACGGCGTCATCGAGCGCGAGAATGCGCAGATCGGGGTGCTCATCTGCATGGAAGCTCCTACCAAGCCCATGCTGAAAGAGGCTGCCGAGGCCAGATTCTACAAGCCTCCGGGATTGGAGGACCGATATCCGCGGATTCAGATTCTAACTATCGAAGAGTTGCTGGCGGGCAAGGGCGTGGCTTATCCGCGGCTGCTGGAGGTGACGTTTAAGAAGGCTCCGAAGGCGCGGAAGGCGGCGGAGGAGCAGATGGCTTTGGGCGGGACGGAGATGGAGGAGCCGTTTTAGGGCTCGCGGGTATTCCGAAGAAAATCAAGATCAGAGTCAAAGGCAGCGGGCGAGGGCGCCCGCTCCACACGGGCCTTATTACCTTACACAATTCCCGAGGGAGACGATGCCGTGGAATCCCACCCCTTCGGCTACGCTCAGGGCAGGCTCTTGCGCACAGAACGCGCAAGGATGGGGCACCCTGCGGTGTGGTTGGTCTGAACGGCTCAAAAACCAAAGACAAGGCCAGAGTCAAAACCAGAGTCAAAAGAAAAAAGGTCAAAACCAGAGCCAAAGGCAGAGGCAGCGGATAGGAGTGTCCGCTCTACACGTGCGCGATCTGGATCGCTTCTGTGAAGGACTTACGTTGCGACCGCCGCGCTCAGTTGCGCTAACTCCCGCTCGATCGTCTCATTCACTTTGCCTTCGGCGAATTCCGCTGCCACTCGCACCGCGTTCTTGATGGCGTTTGTGTTCGACGATCCGTGGGTGATGATGCATACGCCCTTGATTCCGAGCAGCGGAGCACCTCCGTACTCGGTGTGGTCGAGGCGCTTTTTGAAATCGGAGAAGGCGTTGCGCGAGAGCATCGCGCCCACCTGGCGCGTGATGGTCGCCTTCAACGTCTCTTTCAGAACGGCGCGCACCAGCCGGGCCACGCCTTCCGACGTCTTCAGCGCCACGTTGCCGACGAATCCATCGGCCACGATCACATCCACATGACCGTTGTACAAGTCGCGTCCTTCGACGTTGCCCACGAAGTTGATCGGAAGCCGCTTCAGCAGCTGAAAGGCCTCCCGCGTGAGGTCGTTGCCTTTACCCTCTTCTTCGCCAATGGAAAGCAGTCCGACTCGGGGATGCGGCATCCCAAAAATCGAGCGGCAATAGATGTCGCCCATTACCGCGAACTGTTCGAGGTTCTGCGCGGAGCAATCGACGTTCGCGCCTACGTCGAGCAGCACCGCAGCCGTGTTCATCGCCGTGGGAAACGCCGCCGCCAGCGCGGGACGATCCACGCCGGGCAGCGCGCCCAGCACGACCTTCGCGGTCGCCATGGCAGCGCCGGTGTTGCCCGCTGTTACGAAGCCCGCGGCGTGGCCTTCCCGCACGAGGCGCAGTCCCACGCGGATCGACGAATCGCGTTTGGCGCGAATCGCGTCCACTTTATCTTCCATGGTGATGACTTCGCTCGCATGCACGACTTCGATGGGCAATCGCCGCGCGCCCGGATAGCGCGCGAGGTCCGCTTTCAGGCGATCTTCGGGCCCGATCAGCAGCACGCGCACGCCGTGGTGGCGAACTGCCTGCAGGGCGCCTTCGATCTCCGGCTTCGGCGCCTTGTCGGACCCCATCGCATCAAGAGCGATTACGCTAGGCATGAAGGGGGAAAGCTAGGACTTCTCTGCGACCTCGACCACCTCGCGGCCCTTGTAGTATCCGCACTTCGCACAGGCGCGATGAGGCAGTTTCTGTTCGTGGCAATTGGGACACTCGGAGAGCGAGAGCTTCGAGAGCGAGTCGTGCGCACGGCGCGTGGCCGTACGCTTCTGGGAGTGTCGTCGTTTCGGATTCGGCATGATGATTCCTTTTTGATTTGAGCTGTTAGCGGTTAGCTCTTAGCTCTTAGCAAGACCCGCATTTCCTAAGAGCCAAGAGCTAAGAACTAAGAGCTGAGAATTCGTCTATCCTTCCAGCTTGCTTCTAATCTCTTTCAGCGCTGCCCAGCGCGGATCTTCCATCTGTTCCGTACACGAGCATTCGCCTTCGTTCATGTTCCTGCCGCAGTGCGGACATAGCCCTTTGCAGTCTTCGCGGCACAGGGCCTTCAACGGCACCGACAATAGAACCTGCTCCCGCAACGCGTCTTCGAGCAGCAGTCCTTCGCCCTCGTAATACCCGATTTCGGCCTCGGCGTCAGTGACCGAAAGCTCTTCGTGACCTGCATCGATACCGAGCGGGCGGTACAGCAGATCAAAACTGCGCGTCACGGGCAGCGAAACCGGCTCCAGACAACGAGCGCAAGCCACTTCCAGGTCCGTCTCCAGCTTGCCTTTAAGCCGGATATCCTGCACCACCTCGTGCTTGCCGTGATGCTCCTCAACCAAGTCGGCGCGGCCCTCGCTCAACAACGGCGATCGCTGCCGTACTTCTTCCCCGTAGTCGATCACACCCGGACTGAACTCCTCCCGAAAATCGAGCGGGTGAAGTTCTAACTCCTGAATTTCTATGAACATCGCAACCACCGCCGCCCCACTCGAATACCGCGAAGGCCCGCGGAAGTACGCACGGAGACGAAAGTCTCCCAGGGAGCAATGATTAAGAATAAAAGACCAGGAATAGGGTGTCAAGGAATGGGTAGAAGTCTGTGAGGTCAGCAGGTGTATTTTAACGGGATGCGGGGCGTGTGCCTATTCCGGCAGCCGCAGCCGAAGCGCGCGCGAATCGGGAGGCGACGGTGCATTCATCGGCCGTCAAATACTCGTACGAATCGAGCTGCACGGCAATCCCATTTCTTTGCCCACCCTGAGCAGGAGCAGCGCGCAGGACGCGACCACGGCAGCGAACGGGCATGCTCTGCCCCAAAGTGACCTCGGATGGCATGGTGAACGTAAGCTCAACGACCGCACCCTCGGGCAGCGCAGCCTCGGTGTAGAAAAAGATGCCGCGACCGCTCAAATCCTGGGTGAAGGCGGGCATAGTCTGGCCCTCGAAGTGAACCACCAAGGGAAGGTGCACTTCGAAACGCTGGGCGCCGCGCCGTTCCAAACGATTTGGGTCGGTGCTGGTCATCTTTATTCTGCGGTCTTTCTTCAGTGCCTGGTCCCTGGTCGAGCACCCTTCTTCGTGCAAGTTCGAAGGGATGGGCAGCAATCAACTCTATCGTGAATCGCCCCTCCGGGGAAGTTGCAAGTCAGTGACGTGGCCGGCCTGTGGAAATCTGTCAATGAAGTAAACAGCTCTCTCCACTTTTAGCGCCGAGATTGGCATGGCTTCGCCACTACTTTTCCTCAGTTGCCGTCATCTGAAAGATGTGCCAAGGTTCTAAGAGAGTGACCCCAGCGCCCAACCTCACTGCCGCGGAAGCAACGAATGCAAGAATCGCTGCTTCAAGATTCGCCACCACCCTGCGGGCCCTACGGCACCGCAATTTTCAGCTCTTCTTCAGCGGGCAACTGATTTCTCTCATCGGCACTTGGATGCAGACGGTGGCCCAGGCGTGGCTCGTGTATCGCCTCACGGGATCGGCGTTGCTGCTGGGAGCAGTGGGCTTCTCGAGTCAGTTTCCGGTTTTTCTGACCGCTCCCCTGGGCGGCATTACCGCCGACCGGGTGAACCGGCAGCGGTTGGTTATTGCCACACAGATAGCGTCCATGATCCTGGCGGCGATTCTTGCATGGCTTACGCTGAGCGGGCGGGTGCAGGTATGGCACATTTTTGTTCTGGCGGCGCTTCTCGGGATCGTGAATGCCTTCGACATTCCCGGCCGCCAGGCATTTCTGGTGGACATGGTGGGCAAGGAAGACCTGATGAACGCCATTGCGCTGAATTCCTCCATGTTCAATGGCGCGCGTGTGATTGGGCCGGCGATTGCTGGGATTCTGGTGGCGCGGATCGGCGAGGGCTGGTGCTTTGGCGCTAATGCCATCAGCTACATTGCGGTAATCGTCGGGCTGATGCTGATGCGAGTGAACTGCGCGCGCCGGTTCGGCAACGGCTCTCCTATTGAAGACATCATCGAAGGTTTTCGCTGGGCGAACCAGACCAAGATCATTCGCGCGCTTCTGTTGTTGATCGGGCTGGTTAGTCTGGTTGGGATGCCGTACACCGTGCTGATGCCGGTTTTCGCAGACAAGATTCTGCATGGTGGCGCGCGCGGCTTGGGGATTCTGATGGGAGCGACTGGAGTTGGCGCGTTGTTTGGAGCCCTGACGCTAGCCGCCAAAACGGGAGTGAAAGGCCTGGGACGCTGGGTAGCAGTCAGCTGCGCGATGTTTGGGATCAGCCTGTCTCTTTTTGCCTACTCACGATTATTCTGGCTGTCGGTGCTGCTGTTGTTGCCGGCCGGCTATTCGATGATGTTGCAGATGGCGTGCTCGAACACGCTGATCCAGACCATGGTGCCCGATGAACTCCGCGGCCGGGTGATGGCGCTGTATTCGATGATGTTTATGGGGATGGCGCCGCTGGGAGCGTTATTCGGTGGAGCGCTCGCCCACCGCATGGGGGCACCGATTACGGTTGCGGTAGGAGGAGTCGCATGTGTTTTCGGCGCGATCTGGTTCGGACGCGCGCTGCCGGAACTGCGCATCGAGGCACGACGCCTGATTATTGCGCAGGGACTGGCCGGAGGCGAACCAGAGCAGGAACTGAACGCGCAGCCGGTGGAGGAGTGAGGCTGACGCTTTACTAGTTCGCAAAAGCGGGGGCGGGCCGCCCCCGTAACCGCCGGCGCTACGGTCGGAACATATCGTCGGAACACACGGTCACTTAGAGCTACGATTCGAGTCCGGCCGCCTTGAGGGTAGCGCTGGCGTCCTCGCCGGCGGTTACGCGGGCATCTTGCCCGCGCATCCAGACCCATGTCCAATTTTGCAGACTTGCTTTCTCCGGATTCGCGATTACGTAATTCAGGGCACGATGAAATTGCGCTTCATCTCTGATGAGATGATCGTAGTATTCCTTCTGCCAGAAACTTCCCGTTGTCCCAAGAATGCGGTTGGCCGCTTTCGCGGTAAATGACTTCCACGAGTGCAGGATCTCCGGGAGCTGGTACGCAGGAAAGACCTGGGCTACGACGTGTACGTGATTCGGCATGATGCACCATGCATGGAGCCGGTACCGCTTCTCGTCGAAGAAGATCAGAGTCTCAGCAACCTTCGCAGCGAGAGCCGGTGTGCGCAGTGGGCACGCTCCGTACCCACTGTCCAAGTACTGCAGCATGCGTACCGTGTCGATACGCTTCAGGTGCAACTTCTCGGACGATGTGAGGAGGCGCGATTGTTGACGCGCGAGATCGAGAACACCTTTGCGTTCGGAGGCGATGCGATCGAGAACTGATTGCGGCAGAGAATCGGCCAAGCGAAATGTAATGAAATACGTCGCGTTTTCGTGCTCCCAGTGCGGGAGGCGCCCGCGGTCGCGGATTGTGGTTTCACTGAAGCGGGGGCGGGTCGCCCCCGTAACCGCCGGCGGGGCGCCGGCGCTACGGTCGGATGCATCTTCTTCTTTCAAGGAATTCGATCACTTTTGTGCTGCGGGTGCCCGAACTCCGTTTACATCGCTTCCTGTGACACCACCGCGTTCTGCTCCAGGTCGGGTGACTCCGGGCCGGCGGCGAGAGCCGATACTCCGTACTCAAATCCCTTGTCGAATGCTTTGAGGTTCAAATCCCGGAAACTGGCTGGAACGGAATCGGCTACCGCCTTGCGGACGGCATCAGCATCCAGCAGCTGAGTGACGGCGGTAAAGAAGCCGACCATGACGATGTTCAGCACCATGCGCTTGCCGAGTTCTTCGGCGATGCGGGTGGCCGGAACGCTGTAGATGCGCGTCTGCCGGGGCAGGTCGGTGACGCGCACGAGGTCGCGTTCAATCAGAAGCGTGCCGCCGTCTTTCAATTCAGGGGCGAACTTCACATACGCTTCCTGCGACATTACGATCATTACATCGGGCTGGGTAACGTAAGGATAGAGCACCGGCGTATCGGAGAGCATGAGTTGGGCGCTGCAGGCTCCGCCGCGCGCTTCGGGACCGAAGTTCTGCGTCATGGTCGCGAATTTACCTTCATGAATAGAGCAAGCTTTGCCCAGCACAATGGCCGAGAGAATGACACCCTGGCCGCCAAATCCCGCAACTCGAATCTCTGTTAGTGGCATGATTCCTCCTCGCATCCGCCGTCGGTGCCGCAGGCGAAGCCTTGCTCTTCATCGTAGTCAACGTAGCGATCCCCGAGACTCTCGTGCATCTGCGCTTTCAGCAGAGAGCCGTAGTCCGGGCGGTCGCGGTCGACGAACTTGCCGACAATGATTTCGCCCGTCATGGTGAGACCGACTTCGCCGGTGGGGCAGCCGTGCTTGGTTTTGCTTTTTTCCTTGTAGTACTTCATGGTGTCGAGCCCGTCGCCCAGCTTGTTGCGGCGCTGATAGAGCGTGGGGCACGGCGAAATCACTTCGATAAAACTGAATCCCTTTTTGTTGAATGCCTCTGAGATCGACCGCGCTAACTGGCGGACGTGGAACGTTGTCCAGCGCGCGACGTAGACTGCGCCTGCCGCCTCGACCAGATGCGGAAGATTGAACGCCGGCTCGAAGGTTCCGTAGGGCGAAGTGGAGGTGGTCGCGTGTCCCGGAGTGGTCGGAGCGGTCTGGCCTCCGGTCATCGCATAGATGAGATTGTTGACGCAGATCACTTTGAGGTCGATGTTGCGGCGAGCCGCGTGAATCAGGTGATTGCCGCCAATGGCAGAAAGGTCGCCATCGCCCGAGTACACGACGACGTTGAGATTCGGGTTCGCCATTTTCAATCCCGTGGCGAACGGAATGGCGCGGCCGTGCGTGGTGTGGAACGAATCGAGCTTCACGTATCCCGCGACGCGCCCGGTGCAGCCTATGCCAGAGACCAGCGCCAAGGTCTTCGTGTCGATTTTCGACTCGATCAAAGCCTCAGCGAAGCAATTCACGGTCGTCCCGATTCCGCATCCCGGGCACCAGATGTGCGGCATGCGGTCGGAGCGAAGAAACGGTTCAACCGGATTGATCGGGGTAGGATTCACCAGCGTTGTCATCGAACAGCCTCCTGGATCGCGGCGAGAATTTCTTCCGGATGATGCACGCTGCCTCCGGCGTGCGGAACAAGAATGGTCTTGGCTTTGCCACCGGCGGCGCGCTCTACTTCGCGGACCATCTGTCCGAGATTCAACTCCGGCACAACGAAAGCCTTGGTGTGGGCAGCCAGTTCACGGATTTTGTTTTCCGGGAAGGGCCAGGCGGTAATCAGGCGGAGCTTGCCGACTTTCAATCCCTCCGCGCGAGCCACTTCAATGGCGCGCTGCGCGACCCGCGAAGTGATTCCGTAGGAAACTACAATCACATCGGCATCGCCGGTTGAGTCTTCTTCGAACAGGCAGATCCGGTCTGCGGCAGAAAGAATCTTGTTCCGCAGGCGCGTTACCAGAGTCTGCTGCATTTTCGGCGTCATATTGGGATAGCCGCGCTCGTCGTGCGTCAACCCCGTCACGTGGAACTTGTAGCCCTCGCCGGCATGCGCCATTTCCGGGACCATGTCGCCGTTGGTGCCGTAGGGGAGATAGTCTTCTACGGACTTGTGCGTGTGCTTCCGCGGCGTAACCTCAATCTGATCGGCGGGCGGAATCACCACTTTTTCTGTCATGTGGCCGACGACTTCGTCCATCATGAACATGACCGGGACGCGAAATTCCTCGGCGAAATTGAAGGCTTTGATGGTGAGATCGAAGCACTCCTGCGGAGAGTTCGGGCAGAGCGCGATGATCTCGTAATCGCCGTGCGATCCCCACTTCGCCTGCATCATGTCGGCTTGTGCGGGAAGCGTGGGCAGGCCAGTCGATGGTCCGCCGCGCTGCACGTCGACGAAAACGCATGGCGTTTCGGTCATGGCCGCGTAGCCGATGTGCTCCATCATCAACGAGAAGCCCGGGCCCGAGGTTACGGTGAAAGCCTTTGCGCCGGCCCAGACTCCGCCTTGCAGAGCGATAGAGGCTGCCAGTTCGTCTTCCATCTGGATAAAGCAGCCGCCTACGGTGGGCACGCGTTGCGCGAAACGCTCGACAACTTCGGTGGAAGGTGTGATGGGATAACCGGCCGCAAAGCGTGCGCCTGCCGCCAAGGCGCCCTCGCAACAGGCGTGGTCGCCATCGAGAAAGTGGGTGCCAGTGAGAACACCGCGCGGATCAGCCTTCATGATTTCACCTCCGCTGCTTTTGACTGCGGCTTGGGTTGTTCAATCTTGTGGCCGTAAATGGCGAAGTCGGGACAGTACATGCCGCACAGATCGCAGCCGCTGCATTTGTCCGGCGCAACCACATGCGGCGGATGATAGCCTTTGGAATTAAATGCCGAGGAAAGCGCAAGCACCTTGGTGGGACAAAACTCCACGCAGAACCCGCAGGCCTTGCAACGCTCGACAACAATAGATACGCGTCCTTTTGCCACGAATACCCCCACAAACGGGGAACTTGGTGCTCCCGTCGTTCAGTGAGAATTATGGGGGCCTTATGGGCAGCGCGGTGTGATGTGGGTCACGGAAGCGTGTGAGATAGAACGGAATGCAAGAAAGAGGCCTAAAAATGCGGGTGCGGGGCCTTCCCATGATCGGTGTCTTCGACTGGAATAGCCTCTAATGGACCAGTTATTGGACCAGTTTGTGCTGCACAATGAACTCTCGTACGACCGCCGCCACATCCCGGTGTTGTCCATCCACGGCGTAATTCAGTCTCCGCATGTCTTCGTCGGAGATCTTGCCCGCCAACTCGTCCAGCGCCGACTTCACTTCGGGATGGCTCTTCAACATTGCTTCCCGAATAACCGCGACCGCTTCGTACGGCGGAAAATAACGATGATCGTCTTCCAATACATACAGATCCAGCGCCGGAATCAACCCGTCCGTATTGTTTCCTGCAATCAGGTCCACTTGCCGCTGCACGAGCGCGCGCGTGAGTAGTCCGAGGTCCATGACGCGTGGCGGCTCAGCGAAGCGCAAGCCATAGCTGGCGGCCAGTCCTTTATAGCCATCGGGACGCTCCATGAATTCGTAGCCGAAACCGGCGCGCCATTTCGGCGTGAACGCGGCCGCCTGCGACAGCGTCGTCAAATGAAACCGGCGCGCGTCCTCGCCTCGGACGACAATCGCAAACGTGTCATCAAACCCAAGTGGTGGACTAAGCGTGAGACCGAATCGTTTTTCGTAGGCTTGTTTTACTTGCCGATAAACGTCTTGCTTATCGCCGATCGGTTTCTGCTTGAGGATCGCAGTCAACGCCGTGCCGGTGTATTCGGGATATATGTCGATTCGTCCGGCAAGAATCGCCTGCTGACAAATGAATGTGCCCGCCAGGTAAAAGCGGCGCTCGACCGGCAAATGAGTTCGGGTCTCGATCATTTGCGCGAAGAGCTCTCCGAGAACCAGCTGCTCGGTGAAATTTTTCGAGCCGATCACGATGCGGTTGGAGTGATTGCTGCAACCCGATACCGGCAAGAGAAGTGCGACCGCGAGAAGCGCGCCACAAAAGCTTGCTCCAGCACGGGCTTGGACGCCTCTGTTCAAATGCGTTCCTTTTTTCGTCGTCTTCTCTTCGTCTGTTCGTTCGTCGGACGATCATCGTACGAACATCGGGGCTAGGATTTCCGATGAAGTGCGTTTAAGCGGCGTTCCAGCAATCCGAGCATGGAGTCGGCCGCGAGTGCCAGGAGAGCCGCCGGGACCGCTCCCGCGAGAATGACCTGGTTGTTGACCATGGCCAGACCACGAAAAATGAATTCTCCCAGACCTCCTGCTCCGATCGCGGCCGCGATCGTCGCCAAGCCAATGGAAAGCACGACCGCAATGCGCACACCCGCAACGATCACACCGGAGGCCAATGGCAATTCGACCTGGAAGAGTAGTTGGCGGTCCGTCAAACCCATCGCCCGGCCCGCTTCGACCACCGTGGGATCGACGCTCCGAATGCCGGCGTAGGTGTTGCGAATCAGCGGCAACAGACCGTAAAGGGCGAGCGCCAGAATCGCCAGCCGGCTCGCGCGATCGCCAATCCAGGGAGCAGGAATCAGAAAGCCGAATAATGCCAGGCTGGGAATGGTCTGGATTATGTTCGCGCTGCCGAGTATGGGCTTGCCGAGTTTCGGGACTCTCGTGATCAGGATGCCGAGAGGGATTCCGACGACGGCAGCGATCAGAGTCGAAACGCCGGCCAGCGTGATGTGCTCAAGCGTGAGTTCAACTACCTGCTGGCGATTTGAAACCATGAAGTGCCAGAAGTTCATGATGGTTACCTCTCGTCAGTTGATCCGATCTCGCTCGATTCCGCCTCCGCCGATTCGAACTTCGATCCGGAGAAAGCCTCGACGTAGGCGCGCGCCAGGGGATGCTGCGACTTCGAGAACTCTGGGGCGGTCAGATCCACGATCAATCGGCCGTTTTCCATTAGGGCGATCCGATCACCCAGCAAAAGAGCTTCCCGCAGGTCGTGCGTAACGAATACCACCGCCTTTTTCATCCTCTGTTGCAGCGCACGAAATTCTTTTTGCATTTCGGATCGCGTGATGGGATCGAGCGCGCCGAAGGGTTCGTCCAGAATCAGAATTGGAGGGTCGGCCGCGAGGGCCCGGGCCACGCCGACGCGCTGGCGCTGGCCTCCGGAAAGCTCGCTGGGGTACCGCGAAGCCAGGTCCGCCTCTAGCCCGACCAGCGCCAGTAACTCGCGTACCCGTGCCTGCGCGCGCTCGCGGCTCCAGCCTTCAATCCGGGGCACAAGCGCGATATTGCGTTCAACTGTGAAATGTGGAAACAGTCCGCCGTCCTGGATGACATACCCAATCCCTCGCCGCAGCCGGATCGGATCCCACTCCGTGGTGGTCCGCCCATTCACGCGCACTTCGCCTTGCGTCGGGAGGCGCAGCCCATTAATCAATTTCAGGGTAGTGGTTTTACCCGAACCGCTTCGTCCCAGCAAGACGAGAGTCTCACCGTGTTTGATTGAAAGCGTCAGATCCTGCACCAGTGCGCGACCGTTCAACTGAAACGAAACATGATCGAATTCGATGGCGCGTCCGGCACTGGCGGGAGGTGGCATTTGTAGAGCCGGCGTTTAGACCGGCTGTGGCGCTGGCGTTTCCTCGGTCCCGGAATCTTCAATTAGAAAACTGGCGTGATCAGGAAGCGGATCCACCGTGGTACGCACCCGCCGGTAATCCCGTGATTCGCACCCCGCCGTGCCCCTTGTGGCGGATGTTGAGGCCGATCAGGAGCGCGGTGATCTGCTCGACGACGCGTGCATTTTCGAGCTTGCCGCCATCAATTGCGCGGACGCGCGGAATCTTCACGGCCAGTTCCATCGCGAGTTCGGTGGCATGAGGATCGTCGCTGCAGACGATCACATCGCAATCCACGTCGTCGTCGCTGTTCAGCACCTCCGCCGAAACATTCTGGAAAGCAGCCACAACAGAAACCCCCTTCGGCACAAGTTCGGCCGTCTGTTGTGCGGCGGAGCCTTGCCAGACTCCGAGGGTGCGGCTGGCGCGGCCGCCCACACTTGCGGCCAGCGGAACCGTGGCATCGATCAGGATGCTCCCCGGACGAATCGCAGTCTTCAACTGCTTGAGAAGAGTCGCCTGCCCTCCGAATGGAACTGTCAACACCAGCAGATCGCTGGCGCCACATGCAGCTAGGTTCTCCATCCCGGAAACCTGAGCATTCGCTCCGACCCGCTGACGAATTGCCTCGGCTGTTTGCTTGGCTCGAGCCTCGTCGCGCGAGCCGATGATGATTGCTTCTCCCGCGCGCGCCCAGCGCAGCGCGAGGCCTATGCCGGCCGGCCCAGTGCCTCCGATGACTGCAATGCTCCGGCTCATGCGAGAGTTCATGCTGTCGTTCATGTGGGCGTTCATGCGAAATCCGTAGCCAGAACCCAATCCGAGGACGGCGCTTCGGCGGGTAACTTGATCTTCATCCGGGAATACTTCGTGTTTCGCTCAGCGGGGATTCGTCCGATCTCCAGAATCAAGGATTGAAAATCCTCCGGACTGGTGTACTGGCCGGCCGTCGCTCCCGCCTCGCGCGAGATATTTTCTTCCATCAGCGTGCCCCCGTAGTCGTTGGCGCCGGCGTGCAGGCAGAGTTGCGAAAGCCGGCGATTCAGCTTCACCCATGAGACCTGGATATTGTGAATGGATCCCGCAAGCAGAACCCTCGCCAAGGCATGAATTTTGAGATGTTCAGCGAGCGTTGGCCCGGAGCGCGCCAGACCCTGCTGGAACAAAAGCGTGTTCTGATGCACGAAACCTAGCGGCACAAACTCGGTAAAACCGCCGGTCTCGGCCTGGATTTCGCGGAACAGCGACAACTGCCGAACCCAGTGGCCGGGCGTTTCCATGTGTCCGTACATGAGCGTGGACGTGCTCGGAATGCCGCATTGGTGGGCGGTGCGGATTACTTCCTGCCACTGCGCCGAAGAAAGCTTGTTGCGCGAGAGAACCTGCCGCACTTCGTCATCCAGAATTTCGGCCGCGGTTCCAGGGAGCGTATCGAGGCCGTTGTCGCGAAGCATCAGAAGATAGTCGCGCAGCGGCATGCCGGTCAGTTCGACGCCGTAGACGATTTCCATCGGCGAGAATGCGTGAATGTGCATTCGCGGCACAGCGCTTTTTACGGCGCGCAGAATGTCGCGATAGTAATAAGGAGGCAGACCGTGCGGAAGTCCGCCCTGGATGCAAACCTCGGTCGCGCCCAGGTCCGACGCTTCTTTGGCTTTGCACGCCATGTCTTCGAGGGAATGAAAATAGGAGTCGGCTTCGCGCGGACCACGGCTGAAGGCACAGAACTTGCATCCCACGAAGCACACGTTCGTGAAATTGATATTGCGATTCACGACGTAGCTGACGATGTTGCCCACGAGGTCGCGGCGGAGCGCGTCGGCGGCTACCAGCAGGGCGACCAAGTCGGCGCCGTCGCAATCCGCCAGAGCGTACCGCTCCTCTTCTTCGAGACATGCTCCGTCTTGCTTTTCCAGCACTCGTTCGAGAGCGCGACGAATCCCTGAAGATGCTTCGGGTGCGGCCTCGCCCCAACTCAGCTCGTGGAATTGCTCGAGTTCGAAATGCGCCACCAGATTCCTCCTTAACCTTCTAGCGAAACAGATCGTGCCTGGCGGGCCGGAGCAACTCCCGCGCCCCACCCTTCCCCCGCCGGTAAGAATAACCGCGAATGATACACGCCGGAGTGCGTTCCAGCTTGCCGCAAACCAGCCCCGCTGCACAGGCCAGTTCGTCGGCAACCGCGTCGATTGTCGCATGAAGCGAGTAGCCATGGGGATCGCGGCGGCCGCGATAGTCGGCTAGTGGCCGCATCCCGGCGACGCCAATCGCTACTTCGGTCAAGCCTTCCCGCCACGGACGCCCGAAACTGTCACTCACGATGACCGCAATTTCGATCCCAAGTTGCTTCTTCAACTCCCGCCGCAACCTGGCCGCGGATCGGTCCGGAGCCGCAGGCAACAATACGGCGTGCCGTCCTCCGTCTACATTCGAAACGTCGACGCCGCTATTCGCGCACACGAACCCATGCTTCGTCTCGGTGATGAGCACACCGCGTTTTCGGCGCACGATGCGCCGGCTCTCCCGCAATGCCAATTCACTCACGCGAGCGTCGAGCCCGTAACGGCGAGCCCAACGCCGCGAAGCACGGGAGGGTTCGATCTGATCGAGCGCTACCACCGCGCATTCTCCTTTGGAGACAATTTTGTGCTTTACGATCAGGATGTCGCCATCCTCAAAAACCAATCCGGCGCTGCCCGCTGCCGCCAATAAGATGTCCGTCAACGGCGCGCCGGGAAGAATCTCCCCAGAAACCACAATCGGCAGGATGCGAACTTCTCCCGCAACTCTTCTCCGGCCTTCGGCGGCCGCGCGGCTACTCGTTTCGCGGCTACCCATAGCAGGCCTGATGCCGCTTCTCGAGATTCCAACTCCGCACCAGCTTTTGCGAGCGCGTTTCGCCGCTGGCCGCTGCCAGTTCGTACAGGTCTTCGGGACGATCAACGTCGCGCGCAATCCGCGGCAGCTCAAGAACAATACACGGAAAACCGGTTGCCCTGGCAGCGGCCAGGTGCGGCAAGAAGCTGTCGTTCCCAAAACGCAGCGGAAACAGATCGCCAGGAGATCGCCAGGCTGCATTCGTGCCGCGTCCCGCTGCATCGGGCACAAGTACCGTGCCATTTGCCGGAGCGGAATCCACAATTTTCTGCAACTCGGCACTTTCGATCAGCGGAATGTCTGCTGGAACCACCAGAGCGCTGGGCGCTCCGCGCTCCAGGCAGACCGCCGTTGCCATTTCGATGGCGTTGGTCTCTCCGGCATTGTGGGCATCAGCAACGACCTCGAAGCCGAGACGCGCTGCCAGACTGCAAGCAAACGGATCGCTGCTGACGACGGCGACGGCAGGCCGCTTTTGCCAGTTAGCCAGAGCTTGGAGCACGTCTTCGCACATCGCTTGCGCCAGCGCGAGACGTTCTTCCGGGCTCAGAATGGGCGACAACCGCTGCTTGGCGCCCGCCAGATTCTTGATCGGAACCAGGATCATGCGCGCTCCGCGACGGATTGGGTTTCAGGAAGCTGTTGGCACGCCGCTATCACGCTCTTCGCCAGGGCAACACGATCTCCATTATTGTTCTTGCGCATAATTGTCGGAGCGCAGCAGATCTGCAGCCCGGTCTTGCCCAGCGCTCGGTTGTGGCGCAACTCGTCCTTACGCAAGGCGTTCTTACGGAAATCGTTCTTAAGCAAGTCTTTCTTAAGCAGATCGCCGGCAGCCGGCGCATCCTGCGAATCCACCACCAACAGGTCAAGAAAGTCGCGGTAGAAATCGGCGACGCCGGCAATCGAAACCGCGAAGCCCTGCGATGCCAGGAGCACGCCAGCCGGCCCAGTAACGGCTGCTCTGCCCACAATTGGACTGATCGCGGCAATGCGGGCATGCGTTTCGCGCAGCGCCTGGCGAATCCCCGGCACGGCGAGAATCGGCCCGATGCTGGTCACCGGGTTGCTCGGCGCGAGCACCACGAACTCAGCCGATCGGATTGCCTCGAGAACGCCGAGCGCAGGCTCGGACTCGGAAGCGCCAGCGAAGCGCACCGACTCCACCGGATCCCGGTATCGGCGCCGAACGAAATATTCTTCAAAGCTCAGTTCCCCGGCTGGCGTAAGAATTCGCGTCTCGATGCGCGAATTGCTCATCGGTAAAATGCGCGACTTGATTCCGAGCCGCGCCGCGATTTCCGTGGTTGCTTCACTGAGCGTTCTCCCTTCGGCCAGCAGCCGGGAGCGGAAAATGTGCAAGGCCAGATCACGATCGCCGACACGAAACCAGTTTGGTTCGCCCATCTGCGCCATAGTCTTCAGGCAGAAAAAGGTATCACCCGCAAAACCCCAGCCGCGTTCCTGGCTCAGTTTGCCCGCCAGCACGTAGGTGATCGAATCCACGTCCGGCGAGACGTACAACCCCCACCACCGCAAATCGTCTCCGGTATTGACGATGATCGTCAGTTCGTCCTGAGGAACGGTCTGTCGGAGTCCATCGACGAATTTGGCGCCGCCCGTGCCCCCGGTCAAAACCGTAATCATGTTGTCCTTCCCGCCGTTGTTTTCAGAGTGCTCTCGCTCCCGAACGTTGCTTGAGTAAGTCGCTGCCTGAGCAAGTCGCTGTGCGTCGCCGCCTGCGCGACGAATTCAGGATAAACCGGCAAGCGCTGGCGCAACTGGAATCCTCTCGCCTCGGTTCGTTGCCGGAGATGGTCCAGGTGCGGCCACGGTTTTTCGGGGTTGATGAAATCGGGCGTCAGCGGCGAAATGCCGCCCCAATCGTTGATGCCGCCATCGAGCAGATCTCCGTAGTGCGGGTCGGATAAGTTTGGCGGAGCCTGGATATTCATCGACGGCATCAAAAGGCGCGCCACGGCCAGCGTGCGCAACATCTCTCCACGATCAGGTTCGGGCCAGGCGGCCATCGGCGTGCCCGGTTTGGCGCGGAAATTTTGCACGATCACTTCCTGAATGTGGCCGTACCGCGCATGCAAATCGCGGATCGCAATCAACGCATCCACGCGCTCTTCCATGGTCTCGCCAATTCCGATCAGAATTCCGGTGGTGAAGGGAATCTTCTGCCGCCCGGCGTCTTCGATCACGCGCAGGCGTTTTGCCGGTTCCTTATCAGGAGCGTTGTCGTGGGCGGCATGTTTCGCCAGCAGTCTGGTGCTGGTTGTCTCCAGCATGAGCCCCAGGCTGGGCGCTACCCGCGCCAGACGCTGCAACCATTCCGCGCTCATCAAACCGGGATTGGGGTGCGGAAGCAAGCTCGATTCGCGCAGCACCTTCTCGCACATCGCTTCCAGATAATGGAGAGTGGATTTATACCCCAGCCGTTGCAGGGTTAGGCGCATTTCACCGAAAACTAGTTCCGGCTTATCTCCCAGGCTGAACAACGCCTCGGTGCACCCCATGCCTTCACCGGCACGCACCACTTCCATGATCTCGTCCGGCATCATCGTGTGCGCGCCCGGTTGACCGGGATCGCGGCGGAAGGTGCAGTAGCCACAATAGTCCCGGCAAAGATTGGTGAGAGGAAGAAAAACCTTGCGCGAATAGGTGATGAAGCCTGGCTTGAAACGTGCACGCGCCGCTTGTGCCGCTGAGAGCAGGTGAGGCAGGAGGTCGTCGTCCACGCGCAGCAACCGACAGGCGCCTTCACGTGAGATCGGCTTTGTCGCGGCATTCTGCAGTTCCGCCGCCGTCATATCCAATGCTGCCTGGGAAAGCGATGACATCCTCTGGCTCGTGCTGGTATTGGAGTTCACCCCTGCCTTCGAAAAGCCCGCCGCAAATTTCTCGCCTGCCTCGCAACGATAATAGCGGACCCGGCGAGCCTTGTCCCTTGGATGCTAGCCGATATTCTCTCGCCGCAACGGTTTTCCGACAGGGGTGCCGAGCGCACCATGGCAGAAATGCTCAGACGGTTGTAGCCCGCTCCGGGGTGGTCTTTGCCGTACTGATGGCTGGGGCTTGGGGACGGGGCCGAAACGACGCGACAAGTCAGGAAACAAGACCGCGGTGAGGTGCTTGTCTTGCATTCAAACGGAGCGCTCCTGTGTATCCGAGTGCCAGCGCTGCGCTCCAAACTTTAGGGGCCCTGCGAAGTCAAGAATGTCGCAATCGACGCTGTAAACACGCGGCGCAGAGCTTTACTGTTCTTTCGAATTAGCCTTATCGCCTATGAAAGACTTTGCATCTTGACACTGTTTCTACCTGGGTTATAGTGGATGCCAATTTGGTCGCGGACGGGATGTACCGCGCCTCTTCACAGTTGTAAAAGCTGCCTCTCAATTCACCCGGCTCCCAAGGAGTACGCGGCGGCCTACTGGTTCGAGGGGGCATAGCGTGTGTTCGGCCGCGATCATGGCCGTCAATGGGGACGGTAATTCGGAATCTGGTCGTGGCCCGGCTGCCCGAGGTCGGTAGCTGAAACCATGGCGGAAGACGCTTGCTCCTGAGTTGACGCCGCCGTTCTCCGACCCCGAACCCCACATTGCGGCCATTCGCTTCCGCAGTGCCTTTGGATTAGCTCGCCCAAGGGACTGCGGAGTGGTGGCGAATCTTGCGCGAAGCATGCGGGATCACCATCTGCGGCAGATGGAACGTTGGATCCGAACTCGGCGAGTGGAAGCGGAACACAGATCTGGCTGTTTAGACGAACGTGCATATGCGACAGCTCCTCCAATTCGTGCTTCTCGCTTCCATGGCGTTTGGGCAAAGCCAGAGCCCTAGCCTTCCCACGACCTGGGTTGACAACGAGGAGCTTACCTGCCAGCTCACGTCGAGCTGCTATGCGGGGTCGCCCGCGCTCACGGTACCGTATACACCACCGGCATACGAGTTAGCGCTGGGTGCGAATAGCTGGATCAGCGGACCTCCTCCGAGTTATTGCTCTTTCAGTACCAGTCAGCCGTTGTATCCAGCGACCGCGGCCGGGAAACAGGCTGCAATTAATGCCATCGAGGCCTGCCGCACCGCCGGCATTGCTAACAGCCAGGCAATCGGCATCATTCTGGATGTACCCCCCGGAACTTACACCTCAACGAACGGTGTGGTCATCCCGCAGACCAGTAACATTCCAGCCACCGCGCCGCTCATCCTCCGCTCGACGATGGATTCCACATTAGTATCCATGCCGGAACCGGTATGTGCTGGGGGAATACAGGACAACATTTCGGAATCCACCAACATTGGCCTCATCAACAGCGATTGTCAGGCAGGAGCCGGCGGTGGAACCTTCGGCTATCAGCTAGGAACCACGGTTACAACACTAGCGTCGGGGAAGACCATCACGCTTGCCAACGGCACTAAGACGAATAGTTCAAACTACAACTATCTGCAATACATGTACCAGGATGAATGCACGGCTGCCGGCTGTCTGCCCGTTCAATTATGCAGCCCAAACGGAGTCGACTCGGCTCCGTGCGGTTCCGGTGTTGACATCGGTCCCGACCACTGGGAATTTGAGGATGGGGCAGCGGCTCTCGCCCCGGGCAATATTAGCGACAACGACGTGATTTATACAGGCAATACCGTCGCGGCGACTAACGTATCGCAATTCGCCTCGCACATCCATTTCCGGCGCTATTGGGTGCATGGCGATTGGACCACCCTCGCGGCAGGTTCCAACTCCGTGGCCAACGGCTTCAATCTGAGTGGTTGCTACTACTGTTCGGTGGTCGGGTCCCAAGTTAGTCAGGCCTTGCGGCCCGGCGGTGAGGGGCACTCCATTCTTGGCCAGGGCCTGGCCTACAAACTCGACAATAATTGGCTGGAAGGTGAGTCGAGCGGCGTTTTTTCCGGCGGTTTTGCCACCCCACCTACCATCCTTGGGTACGTCCCTTTTCAGGACGTTCAGATGAGCCGGCTTCGGAACACATTTCCTTATTCATGGCTCGGGCAGACGATCTCCAACACCAATCCGACGAAATGGGCAGGCAAGAGCCTCGTCCGCAAGAACTGCGAGGAGATTAAAGAAGGAGAGCGGATTCTCATCTATGGACTCATCTGCGAGAACGTCGACAACTCCGGCGGACAGCGGGGCGTAGTCACCACACTCAATGTGCGCAACACGTCCGGGGGGGGACCAACGCCCCAGAATTACCAGTCGACGATTAACGATTTGTCGATTCAGAATACGATTTATCGCAACGCTTGCGAAGGCATCGAACTTGATGGCCGCTCCGCTTCTTCCTCGGGTAATGGCGGCGGGGTCTCCTACTCAATGGATCGGGTTGGATTCAACAACATTCTGCAGTATGACATCACCGAAACCGGCCCCGGTTGCCCCACTACCACGACCGGCATGCAGATCACCAATGGCGGCGGGGGCCAGACCTGGCAAGGAACAATCACCGAGAATTCCGACGGTACCGCTACCTTTGTAGCGAACTGTTCGCAAGACGTGGGGGGCTGTACCGGCCAGGTTGCGTCGGGGGTCGTCACCAACGCAGGAACCAGCTGTTCGCCAGGGACGCTTACCATCAGCGCGCCGCCCACTAGCAATCAGACGGCCGCAGCGAGTTATGCCTGCAAAACCGGAAACACCGGCATCGCCAGTGTCACCATTACCAGTCCCGGCGCGTACTACACAACGGCGCCTACCGTGACCGGCTTTTCGTCAACCTGCACCGGATGTGCGGTGACCTTAAAGCTTTACTCCCCTCCCGTGTCCCCTTCCACGGCACTCGGTTTCCAGGTGATGGACATTAATGCCGGCGATCCCGTTGGAGTTAGCAATTGCACACAGGTGCCGGCATTCAATCTGCAGACCAAGAAGTGGAGCGGTGTCTATTACTGGCCGACCGAAGTGCAAGCACTGGCCGTTAATGGTTCTGCGCCCTGGTCAGGCATGTTCGATCCAGCCGGAGTCACCGTGAAATACAACTGGACCGGCGCTCCCGAAGGTTCCGTGGATAACGCGGGCTACTGCACTTTGACCAACGGAGAGGGCGGCCCAGAGAATCTTTCCTTCAATCACATGACGTTCATCACCGATGCCGACGAGTCGATCGGCGACGGCCCAGGCGTCTCGAATGGCACGTTGTTTAGTCACAATCACACCTTCGTGAACAGCATCATGTTGAGCGGAGCCGGAAGACAGAATTGCGGGAGCACACCCTGCGCCGGGTGGTGGAACGATGCATTGTCGCAAGGAGAAGGCAATCTTACTGAGACTTTCAACTATGACGTCTCCTCCATGACGGCAGCCTGGCTGGTGTGGCCGGGGCGCCCCAATACAAACTATTTTGAGTATCCCAATAACTCAAGTTTTCCCGATCCAGAGTGCGCCGCCACCACCGGGAACTGGAACGCAACCGCCGGGGGCTCTTCTCCGGACATTGGAGGCTGCAATCCACCTAACAGCATTTACTTCCCGGCTACATCGTACTGCACGGGGGCGAGCCCTTCTTATAGTG
>JBAQJU010000261.1:0-2508 GCA_049300475.1 Terriglobales bacterium
TCGCCGCCGGCCATCACGCTGGCTTGCGCTACGAGCACGGGTCAAGTGGGCGTTGCCTACTCTTCGGCGCTGGTGGCGACGGGCGGAGTGCCACCGTACACGTTCTCGATCACCAGTGGCTCACTGCCTCCTGGCTTGACCTTGAACACATCGACGGGCGCTATCACGGGCACGCCGACCACGTATGGAACGTTCAACTTCACCGCCAAGGTAGTCGACTCCACAGGCACGGCTGCGGGCACGACGACTGCGAATTGCAGCATCGTAATCTCGCCGCCGGCCATCACGCTGGCTTGTCCCACCGGGACAGGTCAGGTTGGTGTGCCGTACAGCTCGGCGCTGGTTGCGACGGGCGGAGTCTCACCGTACACGTTCTCGATTACCAGCGGCTCGCTGCCTCCTGGCTTGACGCTGAATACATCGACGGGCGCGATCACAGGCACGCCGACCACAGCCGGAACGTTTAACTTCACGGCTCAGGTTGTCGACTCAACCGGCAAGGCTGCGGGCACGACCACTGCGAATTGCAGTATCGTTATCAATCCGCCGAACTTGACGCTCGTCTGCCCAGCAAATACGGGGACAGTGGGTCTGGCCTATTCTTCCGCCGCGGTAGCGACGGGCGGGGTAGCGCCATACACCTTCTCGATTGCAAGCGGTTCTCTGCCTCCTGGCCTGACGCTGAATCCTTCGACCGGCGCCATCACTGGTACGCCGAGTTCTGAAGGGACGTTCAGCTTCAGCATCGAGGTTACGGACAGTGACGGCTACTCGGTCAAGGTGGCTTGCACGATCGTGATCAAGACCTGTGGCACGTCTCTCACGCCGATCAACTACACGGTCACCGAGACGAAGTCTAATGTGGGCCAGATCATCTGGTTCAACAGCCATCTGATGCCGTTGCAAGGCACAGTGCCGAGCAGCGACTTCCAGATCTACATTACGGGCGGGAAGATCGTGTTCGGCTCAACCACGCTGCCTGTACCGGATGGAGTGATTTACTTCTCGTCCTCGGCCAGCTGCGCGAAGACGGTGTTTAACACAACGTTCCAGCGCTGGGAGACGACGATTCCAATCTCGCAGATTTCTCAAGCGGGTGGATTCTTCGCTGCCGGCCTCGCGTACGAGATACCGAGCGGTTTCACGGGAGCGAGCAACGTCACGTGGAGCGCGGATATCACGTCGACTGCGCCCAGCCTCCAGGTCACCTGGGAAGTTGGAGCGTCGAACTGGTTGGTGTCGAACAAGGGCTACAACTTCCCGGCACTGAGCGAGTCGCCATTCGTGCCCGATTACAACGGCATGGAAGTGAATCCAGCTCTTGGTGTCACGGCATGCTCGTTCAGCACCTCGGATCACACCGGGGCGCCTGAGTTCAACGGCCGCCAGTATCTGCTGGTGACCGGCGGATGCGGGCAGGGCAATGACAACTGGACGGGCGACTTCAGCTGCAATGTGGCATGCGTCAAGGTCTGTCAGCCCGGCGGCAGCTCGCCGTCTTGCCTGGCTAACCCAATCAATAATGCGGTTCAGACGAACGCCAACTTCGCCGGCATTGGACTCGATGGAGTCAACTTCGAAGTCCAAGGTCCGATTAGTGTGACCGGCGATTTGGCGATTGGCCCGAAGGGGTCTTTCCAGCTTTCCAATAATGCCTGGCTGAACTCGACTCTGTTCGCAGATCCGACCGCGTCAGTCAGCATTGGTGGTGGAAGCGGGCTGTCGGGAGGAACTGTGACGGAGTCGTTGTCAGGTCTGAAAGCGACCGCAACGAGCCTGTCCAGTTCGTCGGCGGCGCTGACTGCAACCAAAACGTTCAGCTCCATCGCGTCCTCGACTACCGTTACGGGTAACGGCGGCGCGAACGTGGTGAGCGTTACCGGCGGCATCAACCTGGGGAACAATGAAACCCTAACTATCTCGGGTGGATCGTCGGATACGTTCATCTTCAATGTAGCGGGCGGGATGGTACTCGGTAACGGCTCGAACATTACACTGTCCGGCGTTCCGCCGAGCCAGGTGCTGTTCAACTTCACCGGCAGCTCTTTAGTCCAGATCGAGAATGCCACGACTTCGGGCGTCTACTTGAATGTGGGCGGGGAGATCGAGATTCAAGCCGGCAACCACAACAGCGAATTTATCTCCGGGACGCAACTCGTGCTTGACTGTAACAACACGACCGTCACGGCGCCGAAGTGCGGCCAAAAAGGTACTGCGATCGTTCCCTATTGCCAGGCGAACGGTGGAGGCTGGCAGGAGAGCAACAATGCAAGCGTAACCTACGGCTCTTCGGTGAACCTTGGACCGCAACCTTTGAGCGGAGGATCATGGAGCTGGGCCGGTCCGAATGGCTTCACTTCCACCTCTCGCGAGATCGACGGCATTCCGCTGAGCAAGGGCAGCAACGCCTTTGTGGTGACTTACACCGATACCACGGGAGCCCAGAGCACGGATACGTTTACCATAACGGCAAACTGATCCAGCGGTCGATGTCGCAAAGTTAGTCGT
>JBAQJU010000262.1:0-7521 GCA_049300475.1 Terriglobales bacterium
GAATAACAGGTCGGCGCGGGTGCGGCGCTCGGCGATGGAACCGGTAATGCCCAGCTTGCGCAACTCCGCTCCCGCCGCATCCGCTTCGAAACTATTCGGCAAATTGAAGTAGAGGTTGCGGAAGGCATCGGCCGCTTTCTGCTTTTCGCCCGCGGCCTCGTAAGCGCGTCCAATCGCCAGTTCGATGTCACTGCGCAGCGGAGCGCGATCCTTTTCGAGCAGACTGGCGGCCTCCGGCGCACGACCCTCTTCGAGCAACACGGTGGCATAGACCAGGTGCGCGTCTCGGATCAAGAGCGAATCCGGAAAGTTCTTGCTGAAATCGGCAAGGGCGGCCAGAGCCTCCGCATTGTGACCCGTTTTCAGGTAGGCATCGCCCAGGTAGTAAGTGACATAGTCTCCCAGTTCGCTGGCTCCGGCCTTGGCGCGGTTGAGCGGGTCGATGGCCTTGGCGTATTCATGATCGAGCATGCGCGCATAGCCGATGACCAGCCACGCCAGGGCTCCAGCATCTTCTTTGGCATGTCGTCGAGCGTAGGCTTCGACTCCGGCATAGGCCGCGGGAGTGCGATCCTGAAGCAGTTGCTGCGCCATGGGACGGAGGTTGGCCGAGGCAGCAAACGCCTGGCGCACGCGGCGCACACGCGGGGAAATCGGCTTGCGGCGCTTCTTCTGGCTGGTTTTCTTTTGACCGGGCCGGGCCGCTGAAGTCTTACCATGGGCGGTTTTCGCTGACTTCGCTTTGGGCTGGGGAGACGACGCGGAGGAAGCGGGCGGGGTAGATTGCGCCGCGGCAGGCTGCAACCAACCGGGCTCGAAGAGAAGGAACGTTCCCGCGAGAGCTAATACTGCAAAACTGCGCACTTCACATCCTACCTACATCCTGAAATTGGAATTCGTACCCTGCCGATCGTCTTCTGCGAGACTTCGTTTCACTTCATCTTCAAAGTAATTAGCGGAAGCTGCAACCGTCTTCCCGTAACGCTTTTGGTACGTAGAGCGGCTCTTGTCGATCGCATCCTTCAAGCGTTCGCAAAGGTCATTGTTTTTTCGACCTTCCAGAACCTTGTCCTGATTATAGAGTTTGATCTCCTCCACCAGCAGGCGTGCAAAACGCCGCGCCTTGTAGTGGACCTCTTCATCTTCGGCCGGGATGGTCGAAGCCTGCGATGACGCTTCGGGAGCAACTCCGTTTGGGATGTCGGTCTGGACGCCGGTTTGCATGCCAGTTTCGACCCAAGGTATCGAATATAGCCCGAGCGCAGGCGGGAGTGATGCCGCGACCGAAGACTGGAGTTCTACGGCCGCGCTTTGGGCTTCTGCCACGGGGGTTTGTTCAAGGTTACCAAGCAAAGACTCGGGCGGAGAGACGACAACTGTCGATTGCGAATCGCCCGAGGCAGCCGCCGCCATAGCATAAACGGGGGCGTGAGCGGCGAAGGGGTCGTTGAAACCACCTGCAGGTGGCGCTGGCGCTGTTTGGCTATGACCGTCGCCAGCCCCGGCGGACGGTTCCTTGTGCGCTTGTTTGCGCAGCGCATTGACTTCGAGCCACGCCCCGGTAGCGAGCACGAGCACTCCGAGGGAGTCCACATCCAGCAACGTCCCATCGGTTCCGGCATCGGCATACACCAGAGCGGCAACCTTATCCTTCAGGATAAGAGGCAGAAGCCGCGATTCGCCGCTAACCGGAGACCCAAACCTCTCGAGAAAGCGCGCATCGAACTCGGTGGCTGGAACGCTGGCCGCAGGGCGGCCCGCCAGAGCCCGAACCACTGCGGGGGCGCTAGAGTCGAGAGCGAAATCCTTCAGGGCGTCACTACTTTGAAAACCGCGGGCTTGCCATCCCGCGGCGTGGCCACTCTTGACCACAAAAAGAGCGACTCGGGCGGCAAAATGAGAGCTGGAATCAAGCAAGGCGCGCAGGATTTCCTTTTGCGAAGCGCCCGCCTGGATTTCGGAGATACCGCGGGCGAGATCGGAGGCAGACGTAGCCGACGGAGCAACGGAATCTGCCGGTTGGACGGCAATCTCCTCCATAACACGACGGACAATCTCGCCGCGCAGCACGGCGACATGGTTGTCCAGAACTTCACCAACCACCCGTTCCAAAATTGGTTGAATCCGATCGCGGTCCGACATTCGTATACCAGGGCAAAGATGCGGGGAGTGAAGGAACGTTACCTTCTAACCCCGATTATATGGCTACTTGGATGCGTCCTCCTGACACCTTGGTACGTGCCCTGCCGGTCTAGGGCAGGAACCCTCGAAGGCAAGTACCCTGACCGCGAGAAGATTACCGCAGGCAGCGGAGAGTAGCGCCGGCACCTTGCCGGCGGTTCCGAGGGCGCCCCGCCCTCGGCTGTCAACGAGAGCTGATGGAAAGGATGGAAATTTAGAAAAGATCGTGCGGCCACGACACTGGGGCGAAGGCGCTAAAGAAATCTATACGAACGGCTGGCAATCCCGCGTTTCCAGCCGATCCGAAGCTCCTTTGGCAACAGACCGGAAAACGGGGCGGCGCAAAGCGCTCCTAACCGTTACAATAGCTACGGGGTAGCGGTTGCGCGTCCAGAAAAATCTGCATCAATTTACGAATGAGTGCCATCCAACCAAACGTACAGCAACCGGTCAGCGAAGAAATGGAGCTGGTCCGGCGCGCCAAGCGCGGCGACGATTCCGCGTTTGAAGAGTTGGTGCGGCGGTACGATCGGAACGTTTTCCGCATCGCGCAGCACATTACGCAGAATCGCGAAGACGCGGAAGACGTAGTTCAGGATGCGTTCCTCAAGGCGTATGGAAACCTGGCGCAGTTCCAGGAGCAATCCAAGTTTTATACCTGGTTGGTACGGATTGCTGTCAACGAAGCGCTGATGAGGTTGCGCCGGAGACGGCCGGAACGCATGGTCTCTCTGGACGAAGATGTCAAAACTGAAGATGACTCGCTTCCCCGCGAGGTTGCGGACTGGAGCCCCAATCCAGAACAGATGTTCAACCAGGCGGAGTTGCGGGAGATTTTGACGCGCACGATTCAGGGACTGCCGACCGGGTTCCGGACAGTATTCGTGCTGCGCGATGTGGAAGGCCTCTCGACCGAAGAAACGGCTCAGGCATTGGAATTGAGCATTCCGGCCGTGAAGTCGCGTTTGCTGCGAGCGCGCCTGCAGTTGCGCGAACGGCTCAGCCGCTACTTTCAGAAACGGGCGAATGGAGATGGCGACAAACCGAGTGGAGATGGCGACCAGTGAAGTGTTCTGAGTTTCTCAATGAGTTAACGAACTACCTCGACAGCGCGCTGGACGAGCGCACCAAAGCCGAACTTGAGGATCACTTGGCGTGGTGCCATAACTGCTACGTTGTCTGCGACACGACTCGCAAGACCATCGAGATCTACCGCAACCAGGAACTCTACGAATTGCCCGACGACCTGCGCGGGCGGCTGCAAACAGCCATTATGACCAAGTGCTCGGCACACAAGAAGTCTGGTCCACAGAAGCTCTAGCTTACATCCCTTTTTTCATTCGCTCTGCCCCGGTACTGGTGTGGGTTCCGGCAGCCTTTCCTTGGGAGCTTGGAGTCCGCGCTTCTCGGCAACCTTTCCAGCTGGGTTCGAATCGAAGGTGGTCGCAAAAGCCGGCGCGAACCTTTTCCACACAAAATGAATCTAACTGGATATACGAAATACTAACCAAGCGAAGGATACTAGGGTTAGTTCGCTAGATAATTCTGTGGGAGGTCACGCGATGCTTGGGAAAATGATGGATGCGGTGTTCGGTTGCCGGCATTCCCGTTACAGTTTTCCGCTCACGATTCGGGCTGGTTCCCGGCGGGCCACGCCGGTGGCGCGCATCGGCACTTACGTGGTCTGCCTGGACTGCGGCCGCGAGTTCGCTTACGACTGGCAGGAAATGCGAGTGGCCGATTCACATTCGAAGAAGACTGCTCGTTCCCTGGTCACAAAGGAAGCCGCGTAACAGCGTCGGCACTGCTGGGTAGTCTGCAGAACCTGCAGGTTGACTGTGCCGTTAACCAGGCTGCCTGGGATTTTTTTATCGCCCTTCCCCGTCAAGTGGTTATTCCAGCTGTAAATTTCACTCACCTTTTTATTTCCAAAGGCGGATAATAAGGAGGGTAGTGTCCGCGGGTATACCTTCGCGCGGTCAGTTTCGGCCGGTCTCTCAGGATCGGCTTGCTTAAGGCCGCAAGCGCAGGCGCTCCTGCCCGCGGTTCTGCCGGGAGGTGTCTATGCCACTTTCCAAGCTGCGGGAATTTCTGGATCGCAATCAAGTTAGATACCTGGTGATCTCGCACTCCGTGGCCTACACGGCCCAGGGGATTGCCGCTCTTACACACATCAAGGGAAAAGAGCTGGCCAAAACCGTCATGGTCATGGTCGATGGACGCCTGGTTATGACCGTCGTGCCAGCCTCGTACCGCGTCGACCTGTACCGCCTGAAAAAGTATCTGGGCGCAAAAACCGTGGAACTGGCCAGCGAGCAGGAGTTTCGCGGGCGCTTTCCCGACTGTGAAACCGGTTCGATGCCGCCCTTCGGCAATCTCTATGGCATGGACGTTTTCGCGGACGAGAATCTGGCCGACGACAACGAAATTGCCTTCAACGCCGGGACGCACCGCGAACTGGTTCGCATGAGCTTTGCCGACTTTGAAAGGCTGGCAAAGCCGATGCTTATTCCGCTGGCGGCGACCCAAGGCCGGGCGCACGCAGCCTGAGCACGGCGCAAGCAGACCAACTGAGTCTGGCATAGGTTCGTGCCCGGCGGTCTGGCGACCCTCGCGGTTGCTGCTCGGCAGCCGTCCGAGGTGCTCAGGGATGTTCCTGTCATTTTTCATACAATGTTCACAAATCACTGTGTTAGATTTGCCCCATCCATGGTCAACTTAAAAGTCTGCGGAGGAAAATGAATTGGGCAAGGACATGGTCCCCAAGAAGATCTTCTTCACCAAGGGTGTGGGAAAACATCGCGAGCGTTTGACTTCGTTCGAGCTGGCCCTCCGCGACGCCGGCATTGCGGCACAAAATCTGGTGCGCGTTTCATCCATCTTTCCTCCCAATTGCAAACTCATTCCCCGCTCCCAGGGACTCAAATATCTTCATCCCGGCGAAGTGGTATTCGCGGTGGTTGCCGAGAACTCCACGCATGAACCGCACCGCCTGCTGGCCTCGTCGATTGGTGTTGCCATCCCCGCCGACCGCAATACCTACGGCTACCTTAGCGAGCACCATTCATTCGGCGAGACCGAAGACGCTGCCGGTGACTACGCGGAAGAGCTGGCCGCCGAGATGCTTGCAACAACGCTCGACGTGGAGTTCGACCCCGACCGCTCGTGGGACGAAAAAAAAGAGATTTACCGCATCTCCAACAAGATCGTCCGCACAGCCAACGTCACGCAATCCGCAGTCGGCGATAAGCGGGGACTTTGGACCACGGTGATTGCCTCGGCGGTCACGATCTTCGATTAGATCCCGGAAAAATGTGGCTTGGATTAGATCCCAGTAGAGACGCGGCTTGCCGCGTCTCCCTTTTCCACCCCTTTGCAGGTTGGTGGCACCCTACTTCTGGCTCTTATCGAAGCGCATCCGTGCCAGCGAGGCGACCTCACTATCGAGCTCGCTTTGCGACGGAGCACTGGCTTTGACCAGGAGTACTCGCCGATCGGATAGCGCAATCACAATGACCGAGTTATAGCGGGGCACTTGATCTGGAGCGGACAAATCCAGCCGCCAATAGTCATAGCTTGACTCGGAAACCTTAGTTGGACCAACCATCTTGACGCCTTTCACGCCTAGCCACATCCCTTTAACCTCTCCAATGTAGGCCAAAGCAATCGTGTCGTGCGTCCTGTCGCTACTCCGTTGCTTTGTGTCGTAAAGAAAGGCCATTCTGGGTTGGCCGCTGCGCTGCGCTGTATCCCACAAAGCCAGGATCATGCGTTCGCGCCCTGTACGATCGCGGGAAGGTATTTCGCTCTCGACTTTTGCGCTGAATTTCTGGGGAAACTCGTAGGTCAGCCCCATAGCCGCCTCGCGGAACAGGCTTCCATGCACGCTACCTCTTGCCTGGCCCACGCACGTTGTGCACAACAGCAACAGGCAAACGAAAACCAAGGCAAATTCGCGTCTCATCGCTCCTCCGATTTACTACGCCTTCGCCACAGCCTTCTTCCCCGCCGGTTTTTTCTTCAACCGCTCCAGCACGGCCGCCACAATCAGCGGCAATCCCACGGTCGCATCGACAAACACCTCGCCAAACTTCCCGCCTTCCGCGGGAGGCACAAATTTACCCCATGAAACCGCTTCGCTATAAGGACTGCCCGAAAGGCCGCCCCAATAGACCGGTTCCGGGCAGATGCGCAGCCCGTAGTGATACCTCTTCAGCGGCAGGTCTTCCCCGCCCCGCCGATGCCGCAACTCGATGAACGGGCCGAACTGCTGCGACCAGTTACGCGGCACGCCTCCGCCAATCGTGAAAATCCCCAGCCGCTTTTGCGCGAGCAGCGTCGCCGCAAAGTGCTCCAGGTCTTCGAACGGGTCAAACCGGAAACGAGCCTTCCCCTGTTTATCGCGCTCGCGATTGGTAAGCGCAAAGTCCAGTCCAAGTTCGGAATCGGAAAAGGCCGGCACGAACACAGGCACGTCATTTTCATACGCCGACTTGAGAATGCCGCGCTGCCCCTTCGCGGTCTTCGAGAGATGCTTTCCGATGGCCCGGTTCAGTTTGTAGGAGCACATCACTTCATCCGCGTCCCAAGCCGAGAAAACGGCGTGCATCACCCGCTCCACGTCATCGAGATTCTGTTCGGGCTCGAGCGTGTCATAGACGCGATTGTAGCCAGCTTCATAAAGTTCTTCGTCGCTAAGCTCGGGATTGTGGCGGAAATGCGCGCGCCCGGTGGCTTCGACCAGCCCATGCGCCATGAGTGCGCCGGTTGAGACGATCGCATTCACGATGCCGCGCTCGATCAACTCGGCGATAATCAATCCCTGCTTCGCCACGGTCATAGCGCCGGCCAGCGTCATCACGATGAACGCATCTCTATCCCGCGCCATCGCTTCCAGCACATCGGCAGCCTCGCCCAGCTGACGGCCGGTGAACGCCGTCTTGGCCATCGCGCGCACCAGGTCGTCAATCGAGCCGATCTTTGCCGGATCGAGCGGCGCCAGCGGAATCAGCCGGTCGGCAACCGGATCGTGGAGCTTGCGATCGATCCCCGCGCCTTCCTGCCCCGCGCCTTCCTGATGCGCCTTTCCCTGTGGATCGCCGTGCGGTGTCCCTTTCTGCGCCTTCTTCTGAACATTCTTCCGTAAGTTCCTCTGAGCCAAGGAATCCGCCTCCAGGTATGAATACGTTTGAGCGAAGAACCAATTTACTAGAAGTGAGAGAACTGCGCTGACCGCTTTGTTAAGAAACTGTGACACCTGGTGCCGTAACCGCGAGTAGCTACCGCAGTCAGCAGAACGTAGCGCCGGCACCTTGCCGGCGGTTCCGAGGGCGCCCCGCC
>JBAQJU010000263.1:0-18233 GCA_049300475.1 Terriglobales bacterium
ATCGTAAGCCGCAGTTCATGAGCTGCCAACGCATCGCACATCAATTTTGAGCAAAGCTGGTGGAGCAGCCGGTTCAAAATAAAAAAGAGGGACTCCAGCGTTTCTACGGGATCGTCGAACTCAAAACTCTCGACGAACTCCGCATTGGGCTCGATCGCCAGCAGCGGACGATCGACTTGTCCGCGCGCCAGTTTTTGCAGATACAAACCTTCCTGGCCAAGCCGCTCCACAATCGCCACCGTAGGCAGGGCAGCCAGAGATTGAAACGTGCGAATTCCCCAACTGTTCAGAACCTCCAACATCTCGGGCGAAATCGGCAGCACATGTACAGGCAGTGTGGCGAGGCGCCGGGCCTCATCTCCGGCGCGAATGAGTATGCTGATGCCATGGGCAGAAAAGCCGCGCGCGGCCAGAAACGCCGTGTCGGGATTGGCGGCAATGGCCACGCGGAGATCGAATCCGATCGCCCCTGCATTTTCCGTCATGGCGCGGGCTGCGCTTTGCCAGGAATTGTTTTCCCAGGTGTGCAACAGCTTTTCCATTCCGGCGAGATCGAGAAGGGCTGCGCCGGGGCAGGTCGATTCCACTCGCGGCGAAAACCTGCCGGCAAAGTCGAGCAGCGCGGATTGTGCAAACTCCTCGGTGGCGCGCGAGCGCTTGCGCAGCAAAATGCCGCCATAGGTTTCGACTTGCAGCTTGGCCATGCCGATTTGAATTCCTGCACGCCGGGCGGCAGCATTGATGGCGAAGACTCGCGGCAAGTTGGCAGGCCCATCGAGAAGAGCCAGAGGAGACTGCTGCAAGGCCTCCCTGTTCTCCGCCGGTTCCGGCAGCAAGGAAGCTTGCACAGGAAAATCGGGAATGTAAAAGCATGCGAACATGAATTTTGACCGCTAGACTCTGGCTCCAGATCAGGCCCATTGGGTTCGAAGTGAAAAGCCTCTTCCTTCCTGCGATGTTTCCGCGCGAACGGGTTTCTTTTCCCGGCCCCGTACCATCTCCACTTTGAGGTTGAATTGCGTGAACAGATTTCCCGCGAACACAGCCGGCTCGCTTGTGACCCGCAATACCAGTCCGGCGCAACTGGTGGCGTGCGGTTCCTGCGCGATAAAAACCAGGGCCGCGGATTGCTTCTCGATGACGCGGCTGAAGCGGAACCACGAACTCAAGGGAACCCTGCGTACGACCCGTTCAGGAATGCCACTGAGGTCCACGGCAATCAGCCTGAAGCCGCCGCTCTGCAATAAAATGTCGGCCACCTTGAAGGCCTGTTCCAGGGGCGGCAGCCTGACTCGGCTTTTGCCGCATCTCACCCATAACAGGCGCGGTAGATGGATTCCGGCGGCTTGTCCGGAAGCGGGGTCGAAACCATCTCCAGCGTCCACCAGGGCGCAGAAATGATGGCGGGAGGCCTGCGCTAGCAAAGAAGCGAGCACAGAGGTTTTTCCCGAAGAGGCCAGGTTACTGCCACAAATTTCGGTGAGAGCATGGAGCGGTATTCCCTGGACGGCCTCATCGATTTGCGCGATCCCGGTCGAAATGCTGCCCCGGTCCTGGCGGGGATAGACGGTAAAAGCGGAGGGCAGCTTCTGCTCAATCTGAGACTTCAGGATCTGCGATCGCAGGATTTGTGATCTTAGCGGCTGAGGTCTTACAACCTGCCCTTCAAGGATCTGCGGTTTTGGGATTTCAGCATCTGGAATTGCGGGCTGTAGCTGTAGCTGTAGCAATGAGGCATGCATAACTATGTTCGCCTTTTATTCGCTTTCAGGAAGGTTACAGTAGACCTTCGGCAAAGCCCTGTCAATCCTTGAATTCTGGGGTTTGCGCCTAATGCATTGAGACGATTAGGAATATTTTTTGGAGACTGGGATGCCCGAGGACTGTATTCTCGGGGCGTGTCCGGCTCTCATGCGCAGGAGCGCTCGCCCACCCCCGGTTTATTCCTCGGGCTGATCATCACGCTGGCGGCGGTGGTCGCCTACTCGGGATATATCACGCGGCAGATCTCCGGCTTGCGCGAACTGCAGAACAATCTGGTGGACCGCAACCGGAAAGACTCCCTGCAGTTGCTTCGCATCCAGAACGATTTGAATTCGCTGGGCTTGGCGATGCGCGACATGCTGGACAACGAAGAACCCTATCCGCTGACGGCGTGGTCGGCGCAATTCCAGCGTGTGCGAACCGATCTGGATGATGCGCTCGGCCGCGAGGAGCAGGTTGCCCCGGTGAATCGGAGCCCCGACCAGAAGCAGTATCTGAAGATTTCGGTGGCGCAGTTCTGGGATGCGGCGGATCGGACCTTCGCACTCGCGAAGGGTCCGAATCAGGAGGAGGCGCGCACGCAGATCAGAATTTCGCTGCGCGCCCGGCAGGAGGCGCTGAGCACGGCCGTATCACGCCTGCTGGTGCAGAACAACGAAAGCGAAGAGCAAGCGGCGCAGCAGATCGGGCAGATCTATGATCGGGTGCAGCGGCAGGTCTATTTGTTTCTGACCGCCACGCTGGTTGCGATTCTTCTCACCAGCCTTTATCTCATCCGGTGGAACCGGCGATTGTTCGCGCAGTTGGCGGCGCTCTCCGAACAGCGCAGCGAACTCGCGCAGAAGGTGATTGCCACGCAGGAATCCACCTTGCGTCATATCTCGCGCGAATTGCACGATGAGTTCGGACAGATTCTGACGGCGGTTGGAGCGATGTTGACGCGCGCGGGAAAGCAGTTGCCGGAAGGCTCGGCGCTGCGAGCCGACCTGCGCGAGGTTTGCGAGATCACGCAGGAGACGCTCGAAAAAGTCCGCAGTCTTTCGCAGGCCTTGCATCCCGTGATGCTCGAGGAGACCGGACTGGAAAGCACGCTCGACTGGTATTTGCCGGTGGTGGAAAGGCAAGCCGGGATTCACGTATGCTATGAAAAATCGGGGGAACCATTTCCCGTGAATGGCAACGCCGCCGTTCATGTGTATCGCATCGTGCAGGAATCCCTGAACAACGTCACGCGGCATTCGGGAGCCAAAGAAAGCTGGGTGCGCCTGCGATTTCTGCCGCAGGCTTTGGAACTCGAGGTGGAAGATCATGGGTGCGGATTTGACGCGAAGACCGCGAAACAGGGAATTGGCCTGGTGGCGATTCGGGAGCGCGCGGAGCTACTGGGCGGGAAAGTGGAATTCGGACGCCCTGCGCAAGGTGGAACGCTGATGCGATTGCGAGTTCCGAGAGAAGCAGCGACAGAATTGCCGGGAGAAGTTCCACGAGAGAAGCTGGAAGCACATGGCGGATGAGATTTCAGTTTTGCTGGTTGACGACCACAGCCTGGTGCGGCGCGGCTTCCGGCGCATTCTGGAAGACGAGCCGGACATGAAGGTTGTGGGCGAGGCCGCCGATGGCGCCCAGGCCATCAAGCTGGCGGACGAGTTGCAGCCCAAGGTGATTGTGATGGATTGCGCCATGCCAGGCGTGAATGGGCTGGATGCGACGCGGCAAATTCTGGCAAAGCATCCCGAAGCCCTGGTGCTCATGTTGAGCATGCATCCCGAGGAGACTCTGGTGCGGCAGGCGCTGGATGCGGGCGCGCGCGGCTATGTTCTGAAAAATGCGGTCGACCTCGAGTTGGGGATTGCGATCCGGCGCGTAGTGGCCGGCGAAACGGTGCTGGACTCCCAGCTCAAGCGGCCCGAGTCTGTGCTTCGCGGCAAGCGCAGTGCCGCCCTCACTCCCCGTGAACTCGAAGTGCTCCAGATGATCGTGGAAGGTAAATCGAATAAGGAGATTGCAACCCTCCTCGATCTGAGCGCCAACACGGTCGCCGTCCACCGTGCGAACATGATGGATGCCTTGGGAATGCACAAGACTGCCGAATTGGTCGTGTACGCAATCCGCAACGGGCTGGTAAATCTTCCGTGAATCGGCGCTCTTTTCTCTGGGGAATGGCAGGCTTGGCATCGACTTCAAGCTTGTTATTGGAGGCCTTCGCAGCTTCTCCCTCGCAGGTAATCAATCCCGGATTCCGGTTGACCGACGTGACCGCTCAGTCTGGAATTCGCTTCCGCCACAACAACGGCGCCTATGGAGGCAAACTGCTGCCGGAAACGCTTGGCTCCGGCTGCGCCTTCCTTGATTACGACGCCGATGGCTGGCAGGACATTCTGCTGGTGAATGGCACAAATTGGCCAGGGCACCCAAGCGCGCACAAGTCCGAAACCAGCACGCTGAAACTCTATCGCAATAATCGTAACGGCACATTTTCCGACGTCACGCGCAGCGCCGGCCTGGACGTCGAGATGTATGGCATGGGCGTTGCCGTCGGCGATTACAACAACGACGGCTATCCCGACATATTGATCACCTGCGTCGGCCAGAACCGTTTGTTTCGCAATACCGGCAAAGGGACGTTCGTCGATGTTACGAAGACGAGCGGACTCGGCGGCCGGCAGGCGTTCAGCACCTCGGCGCTGTGGTTTGATTTTGATCGCGATGGACTGCTGGACCTGATTGTCTGCAACTACGTCAAGTGGTCCGAGGAACACGACGTGTTTTGCAGCCGCGACGGCAAACACAAGTCGTATTGCACGCCCGAGGCTTATCGCGGAGAAACCTGCTGGCTGTTTCACAATCGCGGCAACGGAACCTTCGAAGATGTGACCGCGACCAGCGGAATCTTCGACAGCAGTTCCAAGTCGCTGGGCGTGGCCATGCTCGATTACGATCAGGATGGCTGGCCCGACTTGCTGGTGACCAATGACACCCAGCCCAACAAGCTGTACCGGAATCAGCGCAACGGCACTTTTAAAGATGCGGCGGTGGAAGCGGGCATCGCCTTTTCGGCCGAGGGCAAAGCGCGCGCCGGAATGGGCGTGGACGTGGCCGACTTCGATAATTCCGGGCGCTCCGGCGTCGCCATCACGAATTTCGATAACGAGATGATGGGGCTGTACCGGTCTTCCGATGCCGGAAATTTTGGCGACGTGGCGGTGCAGAGCGGAGTGGGGCTGGCGTCGAAAGACAAATTGGGATTTGGCTGCGTGTTTCTCGACGCGGATCTGGACGGATCGCTTGACCTGGCGGTTGTGAACGGGCATATCGACGATACCGTGCGCAACCTGAATGGCGTCGGCTACGCGCAGCCTCCACAGCTTTTTCTGAATGATGGGAAGGGTAGGTTCGTCGATGTGGCCGCTGAAATCGGCGGCGGCTTCAGTCAACCGAAGGTCGGACGAGGTCTCGCCTATGGCGATTTCGATCGCGACGGCGATCTCGATCTTCTGATCACCACCAACAACGGCCCCGCTTTCCTCTATCGCAACGATTTGACGAGTCCAGGCAACGATCACGCGGCGAAGAACCACAGCATCCGCTTTCGGCTCGTGGGAACGAAGTCGAATCGCGATGCAGTCGGAGCCACGCTGAAGATTTCACACGGAGCTTCGCGTCAGTCTCGCATGGTGAAAGGCGGCTCCAGTTATCTGTCGCAATCGGAGTTGCCCGTAACCTTCGGGCTGGGGAAGCGGGAAACGATCGACCGTCTGATGATCCAATGGCCCAGCGGAAGGACGGAAGAGTACAAGAACCTGTCCGCAGGCCGGACGTACGAGTGCATCGAAGCTAGTGGGATCACGCCTTTGGCAAGCTTCTAGATCGCGCGCGGGCGCGTGATTTCAGCGCCCGGCTTCGAAGCGGTAGCCGATTCCACGCAGCGTTTTCAGGTAACGAGGATGGCGTGGATCGCGTTCGATTTTTTCCCGCAGACGCCGCACAAAAACATCAATCGAGCGCGGCGTGACGAAGGAGCCTTCTTTCCACACCGCGTCAAGCAACTGGTCGCGGGTAAAAACACGCCCCCGGTGACGCGCAAGATACTCCAGCAGCCGGAACTCCCGAACCGTAGTTGGCACGGCCTTGCCCTCCAGACGCAGGGTCATGGAAGCGATATCAATTTCCAGATCTCCCGCCTGAATCAGTTCGCGATTGGGCGCGTCAATTTGAGCGCGTAAAACGTTGCGAATACGCGCAATCAATTCGCGCGGGCTGAAAGGCTTGGTGATGTACCCGTCGCCACCGGCATCGAACGCCTGCAGGCGGTCGGGTTCCTGGGTGCGCGCGGAGAGAAATATGACAGGGGTTCTGCCCAGCAGCTTGTGTTGGCGAATCTGGCGGCACAGATCGAAACCGCTGATGCCCGGCAGCATGATATCGAGAAGGAAAAGCGAGGGTGGTTCCGTGGCGGCCGAAGGAACAACCGGGGCGCCGGAGAAAAATGTGGAGACCTCGTATCCGGCATTTCGCAAGTTATGCTCGATGAGGCGGGATACATCGGCGTCATCTTCGACCACATAGATCAGATCCGGCTGGCGCGGGTTGTCTGCCGCCTCTGGAGAATGCATCGATCGAAAAGAAAGCTCAGTTCCCATCAAAGGGCACGGTGAAATGTCGGATCAACACTGGTCGAATAAACACTAGTAGGACTTTGTTGCAGCAGTGTTGCCCCAGTGTTAAAGGAGGATGAATTTGATTCCGGGATTACACTCTGCCGAGGGTCGAGCTTTCGGCTATTGGCGCTGACCCTCGCGAAGTCCACCTTCCAGTGCTTTGCGCTCTGGACTTTGTTTTGGACTTATGCCCCTGAACTTTGCTCGGAACTCTCCTCAGGGGTAAACTGCCTGATATGAATACCGCCAATCAGCCGAATGTGAAATTCGTTCAGACTTCCGATTATCGTGACGCCTACTCCAACAGCGTGCAGATTCGGGTCAATGTGTGGGATTTCTTCCTGGTTTTCGGGACCATGCAGCAAAGCTCGGAAACACAGGTGGAATTGCATAATTTCCAGGGAATTTACCTGAGCCCGCAGCAAGCCAAGGCGCTGATGGCGCTGCTGCAGCAGAATGTGGCGAATTACGAGGCCGCATTTGGTGAAATCAAACTCGATCCGCGCGCGCCCGTTGGACCCGTTCATTGATGGCTGAGCAGGCTGCGCCTTCCGGTCTGAAAACGCAATCTCAGCCAATATCCACGAACTGGCCGCAGCAATTTCTTCTGTTCGCACTGTTCTTTGCCGGGATGATGCTCCTGCACGCGCCGCTGCTGCGTCTTCCGTATTTTTGGGATGAGGCGGGATACTATATCCCCGCGGCGCGCGACCTGTATGTGAGCGGCGTGCTCATTCCGCAATCCACTCCTTCGAATGCGCATCCTCCGCTGGTGATGGCCGGGCTGGCGCTGGCGTGGCGCGTCGCCGGATATTCGACGCTGGTCACGCGCACGGCCATGCTGGCGCTGGCGGCGTTTTCGTTGCTCGGGCTCTTTCGGCTGTCGCGGGCCGCCGCGAATCTCCTGGTGGCGTGCGCCACCACCGCGTTGGTCGCGATTTACCCCGTGTTCTTCACGCAAAGTTCGCTGGCGCAGGTCGACCTGCCGGCCGCCGGATTTACCTTTTGGGCATTGCTCGCCTACCTCGAAGATCATCCGTGGAAGCAGGTCCTGTGGTTCTCGCTGGCAGCGCTCGCGAAAGAGACCGCAATCCTCGCGCCGATGGCATTGTTTGCGTGGCCATTGATTGCGCATCTGGTTGCGCCTCGATGGCCGACACTCGTGCCCCCGCGGGGCAGGCGCACACGCGCGTTGTATCTATTGCTCCCGGTTGGTCCGCTTGCCTGCTGGTATGCGTACCACTATGCGAAAACGGGCTTCCTGTTCGGCAACCCGGAGTTTTTTCGCTACAACCTGGCCGCAACTCTCGATCCTCTGCGTATCCCTCTGGCTTTGTTAATGCGACTTTGGCAGGTCTGCGGATATCTTGGACTCTACCTGCTCACACTGGCAGGATCGCTGGCGATCCTGCGTCCTCCGCAAAATGAGAGTGGAGTGGCTCGCCCGCGAATCGCAATCTGGCAACAGGCGGTCTTTGCGGCAGTGTTGCTCGCCTACCTGTTGTTTATGTCCGCCGTGGGCGGAGCAGTGCTGGCGCGCTACTTGTTGCCGGTGCTGCCGCTCGTGATTCTGGCGTGGGTTTCAACCCTCTGGCGGCGGGTGCGCTACTGGAAACTGATTGTGGGAGCGATTGCAATCGCCTTTGTCGCGGGATTGTTCGTCAACCCCCCGTATGGATTTTCTCTGGAAGACAATCTTGCCTATCGCGATTACATCGTGATGCACGCCGAAGCCAGCCGGTTCCTGTCCATGCGCGATCCGAATGCCCGAGTCCTCACTGCCTGGCCGGCCTCGGATGAACTCACTCGGCCCTGGCTGGGCTATGTGGCGCGGCCATTTCACGTATTGCGTATCGAGGACTTCACGGCTCCACAGATTGGAATGGCTTCCATGGCTCGCGGCCATTTTGATGTGGCGCTGGTTTTCTCCACGAAATATCAACCGCCGCATCCGCTCCTCGAAGATTGGGCCTCGTGGCAACGAATCAAAGAAAAATTCTTCGGGTATCATCGCGACCTGTTGCCCAATGAAATTGCTCAGCGTCTCGGCGGACAAATCCTGTATCACAAAGAAGAAAATGGACAGTGGGTCGCGGTGATCGCGTTCGACGAAGACAAGAACAAAGCCCAGGACGCGCGGATGACTCAGCACCCTCTCCCGATTGGAGCGGCGGGCGAGGACGCCCGCCGGAACCGCCGCTGAGACGGCGGCGCTACTCGTTTGATTAGCACGCTCACTCCCGCAACAGATGGCACGAATGTGTTTTGATCACCACCCAAACATTCTTGCCCGGAGCCAAGCTGAGAGCCTCCTGCGCGGCCAAGGTCACATGGACCTCAAACGCTACTCCGCTGCAGTCCACGCTTGCTGAAACCATCCCGTCTCGCTGTTCAAGGCGAAGAATCGTTCCGGGCAAAACATTGCGTGCGCTCAATCCACGCGGATTTTCGATCGCCAGCAGGATATCGCCCGCCTGTATCCCAATACGCACATGCGATCCTGCTTCCGCTCGAACCAGCGGAGTCTCGATCTCCAATTCGTCTCTTCCCGATTGACCCACGCCCAATTGACCCCTGCCCAATTGGCCCCGGCCCAATTGAGCCGGGCCGATACGGCACGCCATGGTGCCGCGATTCTCATGCAATGCAATTACGGTCGCATCGAAGATGTTTTCGAACCCCGATAGTTGCGCGACCGTCTCGAGTCGAGGAGCCTGCAGGACTTCCCTGGGCTGTCCTTGCGCCACAATTTTTCCCGCATCCAGCACGATGACTTCCTGACCCAGGGCGAACACCTCTTCGCGGCTATGCGTTACGAAAAGAATTGGGACCCGGTAATGCTGGTTCCACTGCCGCAAGTCGCCGAGGATCTGTGATTTCGTCGGCCGGTCGAGCGCGGCCAGCGGCTCATCCAGCAATAACGCCCGCGGTTCGGTGACCAGCGCACGCGCCAGCGCAACGCGTTGTCGCTCGCCTCCCGAGATTTGTGCCGGCCGCCGGTCACGCAAATGGTCGATGCGAAATGCTCGCAGCATCTCGCGGCTGCGCGTCTGTCTTTGAGTTGCGTCGAGTTGACGCAGTCCATACGCGACGTTCTGCTCCGCGGTCATATGCGGGAAAAGCGCCAGATCCTGAAGCACATATCCGATCCGCCGCTTCCATGCCGGAACATTCCGCTTGCGCTCGGAATCGTACGCGTCTTCGCCGCCCACCACGATGCGTCCGTCGTCGGGATCCGTAAGTCCGGCGATGCAATCGAGCAGCGTAGTTTTGCCCGCGCCCGAAGCGCCAAAAAGAATCGTGAATCCCGCCAGCGCGCGGAAGTGGACATTCAAATGAAAACTCCCCTCAACATTGAGGAAGCGCTTGCGGATCCGGACTTCCAACTCCGAGGAAATTGCCGGAGCTGCGGATGGCGGAACAAACTCGTTCTTCACTTCCATGAAGTCACTTCCATGGAGTGATTACCCAGGGACGCCGGTTCAAGCCGTATACGACCGACAGCAGAAGAAAAGAAATCACCAGCAACGCCAGCGCCGTCTGGTTCGCGCTGGAGTAGTTTGCCGCTTCTACCTGATCGTAAATATCGATCGAAATGGTACGTGTGACACCGGGAATGTTGCCGCCGACCATGAGCACCACGCCGAACTCCCCCAGCGTGTGCGCGAAGCTGAGCGTGAATCCCGTGATCAGCCCGGCTTTTGAGAGAGGAAGGACGACGCGGCGAAACGTTTGAATCGGAGAATGCCCGAGCGATGCCGAAGCACGCCGCAGCGCGGGATCGACGGAGCCAAATGCCGTGGCGAACGGTTGCACGGCGAACGGCAAGCTGTAGAGCAGGGATCCAATCACCAATCCCTCAAAAGTGAACGCCAGGGTGTGGCCGGTCAGCGCTTCCCACCAGCGTCCGAGCGGGCTGCGGGAGCCAAGCGCGACCAGCACGTAAAAGCCAAGCACGGTAGGCGGCAGGATGATGGGCAAAGCGACTGCGGCTTCGACCAGGAATTTCCAGCGCCAGCGCGAGTAGGTGAGCCAGTACGCGACCGGGATTCCAATCGCGAAGAGAACCGAAGAGACGATCGTAGCCAGCCGCACCGTGAGCCAGAACGCCTCCCAGTTCATTTTCTTTTCTCTCCGCCGGATTGCTCCATGGCTGGCAGGCTGAAGCCGTAGTTCTTGAGAAGGGACATGGCTTCCGATGAGCGTAGAAACTCAAGAAACCCGCGCCCGGCTTTCTGTTGTTTCGAGTGAGAAAGAACAACCGCAGCTTGATTCAGCATGGGATAAGCGTCGAGCGGCACCATCCAGTAGTGCCCTTTCGATTTCAACGCAGGTGTGAGCGCGTGCGATAGCGCAATCAATCCCGCCTGCGCATTTCCCGACTCCACGAACTGCGCGGCTTGCGAGACGTTTTCTCCCAGCACCAGCCGGCTCGAAACCTGATCGTAGATTCCGTAATGGCGCAGCGCCGCTTCGGCCGCGCGGCCATAAGGCGCGTGCTGCGGATTTGCGATCGCAATCTTTTTCACCGAAGAATCGAGTAGCGCCTGTATGCCGACTTTCTGCAGATCGATTGTCACCTCGTTCGGGACCCATAGCACAAGGCGACCGACGGCGTATCGATAAAGCGTATCTTTCTCCGCCAGCCCCGCGTCGATCAGTTGCTTCGGGTACTCTTCGTCGGCGGAGAAGAAAACGTCAAAAGGCGCGCCGTTGCGGATCTGGGTGGTCAGATTTCCCGAAGAACCAAAACTGAGTTTCACTTCGCGCCCCGTCGCGCTTTTATATCGGGCGGCAATCTCGGGCAACGCACTACTCAGGTCTGCGGCCGCCGCCACCGTGATTTCCTGGGCGAAGGCCGATGCACACAGCACGAGCACCCACACCAATCGAGAAAACATAAGTCCTACCCTTCGTGAGTAATGTTTGCGCTGCGGGGAAACGCGGTTCCTGACCCCAGGGACCTCCGTGCACCTCTGTGGTTTACGCTTTTCGTCGACACGTAATCAGAGTTTCCCAGGAAGCCGAAAGCCAGCAGCTATCCCCTCACACCAGCTTCGTTTTCGACAGCGGCAACTCCCGCACGCGCTTTCTCGTCGCCGCGAACACGGCATTGCACAAAGCAGGCGCAAAGGGCGGAACCCCGGGTTCGCCCACCCCGGCCGGCGGCGCATCGCTCTTCACAATCTCGACGGCAATGTGCCGCGGCGCCCGATTCATGCGCGTGATTTGATAATCGTTGAAATTGCTCTGGTCGATCGCTCCATTGGTGGCTGTGATGTCGCTGAACAGCGCCAGGCTGGTTCCGAATACCGCCGCTCCTTCAAACTGATTTCGAATATTATCCGGACTCACGACGGTGCCGGTATCGACCGCCGTCCACACATTCGGGATGTGCACCTGTCCCTTGTTGTCGACCTCCACCTCGACCACAGTCGCAACGTAAGTGAGAAAGCTGCGATGGGCGGCGATTCCCATGCCGCGCCCTTTCCCCACCGGCCGCTTGGCCCAGCCCGATTTCTCCGTCACAACTTCGACCACTCGCCGCAGCCGCGCCGTATCCAAAGGATAGCCCTGCTTCGCGACCTCCTCGTCTTCTTTGGACGACAAGTTTACGAATCGGTCCGGCCCGATCAGATCGAGCAGATATTGCGCCGGATCCTTCCTGGCGTTGGCCGCGAGTTCGTCGGCAAAGGAATGAATCGCGTACGCGTGGTAGATGTTGGCAACGCTGCGCAACCATCCGATGCGCACATGAAAGTCGGCGGGACCATTCTCCGCGCGATGATTAGGAATATCGAACGGCAGATTGTTCCAGCCCAGGCCCATCTCATCGTCGGCATAGCGCGCGGAAACGTCAAACGTCGAGGCGATTGGCGGATATACCGTGCGCTGCAACCACGCGGTGGGCTTGCCATCCGGCCCAACCGCCGCCTTCATATACATCGCAGCCACCGAGTGGAAAAAGTCGAAGTGGATGTCGTCCTCGCGGCTCCAGACTACCTTCACAGGTTTGCCAAGCTGCTTCGAAAGCACGGCAGCTTCCGCAACCTGATCCGGTTTCGACTTGCGACCGAAGCCGCCCCCCAGCAGTGTCACGTGGCAGGTCACATCTTCTTTCTTAATGCCGAGCACGCCGGCAATGGTTTCCTGCACCGCTTGCGGATTCTGCGTCGGCGCCCATGCCAGTACTTTTCCGTCCCGAAATTCAGCCACGGCAACGGGCGGCTCCATGGAGGCATGCGCCAGGTGCGGCGTGTAGTATTCCGCCTCGATTATCTTTGTCCCGTCCTTGCCGGCCTTAGCGAATGCCGCGTCCACGTCTCCGATATTGCGCACCACTTTGCCGGGTTCCCGCGAAGTTGCTTCGAGCGTCTTGCGGAACGGGCCGGAGTTGTACACCGAGTGCGGACTGCTCGTCCATTCGATCTTCAGGCTCTTGCGGCCCTGAAATGCGGCCCAGGTGTTGTCGGCAATCACAGCCACTCCGCCTAACGGCTGGAACACGTGCGGTGGTTTGAAAGGCTCAATGGTCAGCGTCTTCTGCACGCCCGCAACTTTAAGCGCCGCCTGGTCGTCGTAGGTCTTGATTTTCTGTCCAAGCACCGGCGGATGCTCTACCGATGCATACACCATGCCGGGCATGGTCGCATCCATGCCAAAGACTGCTTTGCCCGTGACGATGTCGTCCAGGTCGAATAGAGCGTTGCTCTCCTTGCCGATGTAGCGCCACTCGGAGCGCGTCTTGAGTCGCAAGTCTTCTTTCTTCGGAACCGGTAGCTTCGCCGCAGCAGCGGCCAACTCGCCATAGCCCAGCTTGCGTCCGCTGGCACGATGCACCACGAAGTGCGGCTCGGTCGAGCAGTCTTTCGCGGAAACATTCCACTGCGCAGCGGCAGCGCCGATCAGCATGGCGCGGCCGGTAGCGCCCACCTGACGCATCAGGTCGAAGTTGCTTCGCACGGAGTGTGACCCGTCGGTATCCTGGTCCCCATATTTCGGATCGCCAATCGCCTGCTCGATCTTGACCCTCGACCAATCCGCGTCCAGTTCGTCGGCCACGACCAGCGGCAGGGCAGTGCGGCTTCCACAGCCCATCTCCGACCGGTGCGCAACAATGGTCACCGTTCCATCGGACGCAATCGACATCCACACGGCGGGATCAAAAGCCGCGGCCGCCTCGCCTTCCGCAGCCCAAAGAGGTTCGGGAACAATGCGCGCGCTCAGGATGAAGACGCCCGAGGCAAGCGCTCCCTGCAAAAATCCGCGGCGGCTGACATTCTCGATGATCTTCCTGTCGATGCGCTTCATGCCGTCTCCTTTGCAGCCAGGCCCTTCGCAGCTTCGTGTATGGCAGCGCGAATCCGCAGATAGGTTCCGCAGCGGCACAGGTTGCCCGACATCGCGGTATCGATCTCCTGGTCGCTGGGATTTTTGTTTTCCTTGAGCAGCGCGATGGCCTGCATGATCTGGCCGGTCTGGCAGTATCCACATTGCGGAACGCGAATTTCCATCCAGGCCTTCTGCACGGGATGCATCGGCGCGATGCCTTCAATGGTGGTGATTTCGGCGCCGTTGACCTCCTGCATCGTCGTCGTGCAGGAGCGGATCGCACCGCCATTCTGGTGCACCGTGCAAGCGCCGCAGAGCGACATGCCGCAGCCAAACTTGGTGCCCGTCAGCCCGGCCACGTCGCGCAAATACCAGAGCAGCGGCATGCCGGGATCGCCGTCGAATGTCTTCTCTTTCCCGTTCACCTTCAGGCGGATCATCGTTCCTCCCGCTTAAATTTCCCTCGCGCAACGTGGATGATTGCGGATTTGATTTCCATATCCTATTCGCACTGCCGGAAATGTGGAAGAGCATGGCGTTCCTCCGTGGCCCTCTGTGTCCTCGGTGGTTAACGCTTCTTGATGGCGGCATATAATCGTCTGTCATTCACGGAGGAACCTTGGCCTACGACGATCTGAGGGACTGGATCAAAGCGCTCGACCGTGCCGGAGAACTCAAGCGCATCCGTACCGAAGCGGACCCGATTCTCGAAATCACCGAAATAACCGACCGCGTCAGCAAGTCCGTGTGGTCCCGGGGCTCTGCCCCGGTCGGCCAGCAGAGCGCAACCCCGCAACTCGGAGGCTCGGCCCTCCTCTTCGAAAATCTTAAAGGCTATCCCGGCCAGAAACTTCTCATCAATCAGTTCGGCTCGGCAAGCCGTATGCGCCTCGCTCTCGAAGTCAACGCACTCGACGAAATCGCCGAGCGCATCCGCGCCTTCATGGACGTGAAGTCCCCGCAAGGCTTCCTCGACAAGGTCAAGATGCTCCCCATGCTGGCCGAGATGGGAAAGTTTTTTCCTAAGACAGTGCCAACCGGCCCCTGCAAGGAGGTCATCAAGCGCGATAATTTTTCGTTGTTAGATTTTCCCATCCTGCAGTGCTGGCCCAAAGATGGCGGCCGTTTTATCACGCTGCCCTGCGTGATCACACGCGATCCCAAAACCGGCAAGCGCAACGTCGGCATGTACCGCATGCAGATCTACGACGAACGCACCACCGGCATGCACTGGCAGCGCCAGAAAGTAGCCGCCGAACACTACCGCGACCACCTGCGCTCCGCCGCACGGTCGGCGGAGGGACAGCCGCTTTCCGCTGTACGGGGAGAAACCGGCGTCCCAGCCCGTCCCAGCAATCCCGAGGGTGCCCCATCCAAGCCTTCTTTTGGCTTGGGTGGGAACTCGGCCGCCGTAGATATCATGGCCCGCTCCTCCGGCGGTGCCAAACTCGCCCAAGGCGATCGCCCCTCCGGCCGCATGGACGTAGCGGTAGCCATCGGCACCGAGCCCGCCCTCACGTTCTCAGCAATCGTCCCCGCGCCCCCCGACGTGGAAGAGTTCATCATCGCCGGCTTCCTGCGCCAGAAACCGGTCGAGCTGGTGAAGTGCGAAACCGTCGATCTCGAAGTTCCGGCCGACGCCGAGATCATCCTCGAAGGCTATGTCAATCTCGACGAACTCCGCACCGAGGGCCCCTTCGGCGACCACACCGGCTTCTACTCGCTCGAAGACGAATATCCTGTCTTCCACGTCACCTGCATCACGCACCGCAAAGATCCCATTTACGCGACCACCGTTGTCGGCAAGCCGCCCCAGGAAGACGCCTGGATGGGTAAGGCCGTCGAGCGCATCTTTCTCCCGCTCATGAAGCTCACCATCCCCGAGTTAGTCGACATCAACCTGCCCATCGAAGGCGTCTTCCACAACCTGATGGTCGTCTCCATCCGCAAGTCCTATCCCGGACAAGCTCGCAAAGTAATGAACGCCATCTGGTCGCTCGGTCAGGCCATGTTCACCAAATGCATCATCGTGGTCGACGAAGACGTGGACGTGCAGGATATCGCCGACGTAACTCTGAAAGCGCTGAACAACATCGATCCCGAACGCGATATCCAGTTCACGTTCGGACCAGTGGATTCGCTGGACCATGCCGCGCGCCTCCCTGATTACGGCTCGAAGATGGGCATCGACGCAACCAGAAAGTGGTCGTCAGAAGGATTTGCTCGCCCGTGGCCCGACGAGATCGCGATGGACGCCAAGACCCGCGCGCTGGTCGATGGTAAGTGGAAGGCGCTGGCGAAGGAGTTAGGGATCGGGTAGGAACGAATATAGCAACAAGAAAAGGTATCAATTGGTGGTTGGCGAAACCTCCTGGTTACAGCAACCATCGGGAGTCCTCCAACCAAACCCCGCCCGTCAGCGACAGACATCACGAACCGGGTGTGATTCGGTGCGGTGTACCGGTGGGTGCCTACCTGCCCCCTTTGGAGTGATCGGCGCAAACATGGGACGTAAACTCTTTGTCGCGCTGCAACTCGAAGTTGCGCATCATTTCATTGAAAGACGCGCCGGTGGCCGCTCCAGAGGGTTTGAACCGCCAGCCACATTCGGAGCAACCAAAACCCCGAAAACGATCTTGCTCAATCCATACCAGCTTTCGGCTCATGGTCTCCGCCGCTGCGCCCCAACGAGTACCGGCTGGTTGTCAAGGAACGAGGCGTCTGGTTCTTCATCAACGGCTCCCTCCGCAGCGGCCCAGTGCCTGATTGCAGCAGAAAAACCGTTTAGCCAATCTGGGAGTCCCTGAAGGCGCATAAAAGAATGCGCGAACTCTACAGGAGCATATTTGAATGGTCTGTCGGGCATCCTACATGCCGGGAAGAGCCTTCTTCGTTCGCACGCCCGGTTTCGGGCTCTGGTTTGAAGTGAGCGGAATCGCTTTAGGATTGACCTTTTTTGTCCGTCGCGATGCTTGCGCGCAGCAGCAATAAAGCCAATGTAGGATGCCCTACGGAGGCCGGGTTGGTGGAAACCTTGGACCCTGTATAATTCCGGCGAGTCGTGCGAAAGGAACTGAGTTCCTGTTTCGCACACCACGACGGGTGAGTTCACCCCCGCGTCCTGTGGGCCTTTCGGTTGCGGTTTGTGGCGAACAATGACCTCCAAGTCGTGCAGTCCGGCGAGCGGACGAATGCCGCGGGAAAGCCAGTCGGCAACAAAATACTTCTATCGATCTCCGACAGCGACTACCGTTCACTTCGTCCTCATCTCGAATACGTCCGCTTGCCAAACCACTTAGTCATTCACGAGGCGGGTGGAAAGCTGAAGTTTGCGTATTTTCCGAATCGAGGGATGATTTCTCTTGTCGTCGTCATGAAAAATGGAAAAACTGCCGAAGCGGGCATAGTTGGCAATGAGGGTTTTACAGGAACGCTGGCGGCTGTTGGCCTGAGTAGGAGCACTCTTCAAGCCGTGATACAAATCACCGGGGATGGGTTTCGGGTAGAGGTCGGAGCTTTACAAAAGGCTTTGGAATCCGCCCCACACCTGCAACTGATGTTGAGCCGCTATGCCGCAATTCGGGGTATGCAGGTTGCACAAACAGCGGCATGCAATCGGCTGCACGACATTGAGCAGCGCCTTGCGCGATGGTTGCTGATGACTCAGGATAGAGTAGATTCAGGGTCGCTGCCCATCACCCATGATTTTCTCGCAACCATGCTAGGGACAGATAGACCTACCGTGAGCTTGGCCGCTGGTGTTTTACAGAGGAAGAAGGTGATCGAGTATGCCCGTGGCGCGGTGAAGATCGTTAATCGCAAGAAACTTGAGGACTCCGCCTGCGAGTGCTACGGAGTGATCCGACTGTACGATGGCGAGCTTGGCTTGAACTAAGTCGGCAAGTGAAGACTCGGCTCAATCTGGGCGACTCGAAAACGTCGTTGTCGTAATATCGCCATCGCACTAACTGTGCGCTCCGGAACAGCCCTTCACTAAATAAACCTGCTCGCCGCTACTCGCGATTCTCCTCTCCCACCACCGTAATCTTCGAGGCCGCCCGAAACTTCTTGTAGTCGCGATAAGTGTCATCCAAGTCTTCGTTGAAGTTCTTCAACAGAGCCAGCCGGACGTCAATCTGCACAGCGACGTGCTTGGGCAGCCAGACTTCGTCATTGATCTTGGTTTGTTCGGCGACGATATGGGCTCCCTTGCGGATCCGCACCACAAACCAGCCGACCGCAACCGTATCGATGGCGGTAATGTCGAACTTCACCCATTGGCCCTCGGCCTTGTCGATCCATACCAGGCCTTTGAACTTGCTGAGCAACTTGGTCGCGCGTTCCTTCGGTTGGTATTCGGGACGAGGTTCGGCGTCGATCTCCCAGGTGTCGCGCCCGTCCAACACCTCCGATCCCACCAATCGGAAATTAAATGCGTCGGCGATCTCCAGCACAAACTTGCGATCTTCCTCGCGTCCC
>JBAQJU010000264.1:0-9184 GCA_049300475.1 Terriglobales bacterium
ATTACGGGCAGGCCGTAGAGATGGACGGGCAGGGGCGTCTGCTGATTCCCCAGATTCTGCGTGAGTCGGCGCAGATTCGCGGCGATGTGGCAGTGCTCGGCTATCTGACCTACCTCGAAGTCCGAACCATGGAAGCGCTCGACAAGGAGATCAAAGAGCCCTTCACGGATGAAGACACCAGGACGCTCGACGAATTGGGCATCTAGCAGTGGGAACGCATTCGGATTCAAAACACACCCCCGAGTGGGGTGGGCATGGAACAGTCGCAGCGCCTGGCCATGTCCCGGTTCTTTTAAAAGAAGCGATCGATTTTTTAGCCGTAAAGCGTGGCGGAACCTATCTCGATGCCACGGTGGGCCTGGGCGGGCACAGTTCAGAAATCGCAAAACGCCTCGGCGCACCGGGACATTTGATTGGCTTCGATAAAGACCCCGCAGCTCTGGCGGTGGCGGAGAAGAGATTAGCCGCGAGCGAGTCGGTTTGCTCGGAACTCGAAACTCGAGACTCGAAACCAGATTGGCCGACGGTTACGCTGCTTCATGCGTCCTTCGCGGAAGTAGCCAAGCGCATAGCTCCCTCGACCATCGACGGCCTGCTGGCCGACCTGGGCGTAAGCAGCTTGCAGCTCCAGGACCCGGAGCGCGGATTTAGTTTTCAGGCGGAAGGACCGCTCGACATGCGGATGAATCCCATGTCGGGCGACACCGCCGAACAAGTGGTAAACCACATCGACGAGCGCGAGCTGGCCGATGTGATTTACGAATTCGGTGAGGAAAGGAGGTCGCGGAGAATCGCCAGAGCCATTGTCCGGTCGCGGCCGATACGCACGACGACGCAACTTGTCGAGGTGGTATCAGCCGCGGCCCGGTCAATGAAACATGAGCGTATTCATCCGGCGACCCGAACCTTTCAGGCTCTCCGAATCTTCGTAAACCATGAACTGGACGATCTGAAAGCACTGCTGGAGGCGGCGCCTCGCGTGCTCAAGCCGGGCGGAAGGCTGGTCGTAATCAGCTTTCACTCGCTCGAAGACAGGATCGTCAAGGATGCAATGCGCGAAGGCGCGAAGCAAGGTGTGTACAGCCTGCTGACGAAAAAGCCGGTGACGGCGACCGAAGAAGAGATCGATCGCAACCCGCGTTCGCGCAGCGCAAAAATGCGCGCCGCCGAGCGGTTGTAGCGCCAGCGTCTCGCCGGCAAAGAGTTTGAGTTGCTCCGGAGAAACTGCCGGGCTCCCGGTGCGGTGATGGTAAGGCGTGCCGGGTAAAAGTTTCAGGAAACACGGGGAGCCCGAGAGGGCCAACCGCAAGTTCTGTGGTGGAGTTACCCCAAACTGGCCAAGCCGAAACAAAAACAAGGCCGCGTTCGGGAAGCGAAGGCAGGATATTCGAACATGTTTACAGGCACCCTGATAGAAGATCTGATCGCAACCGTAGAACGCGCCGAACAGGCATCGTCGAACACAATGCTGGTCGCGGATTCCATGGTCGCTGACTCACTGGTCGCAGACTCATGGTTCGCTTCCGTCCAGGAAAGCACAGACTACGATTCAAAGCTTCTTGGCGTGGCATAAATCTGCTAGGGCATAAATGTGGAGTGGAATAATTCTGGAGTCGAATAATCGGAGTTAATAATTTATGAGCGCGGCGGTAGCGATGCACAACCTGGCTGCTTCGAATCGGCGGAAGTCCTGCTGGCTTGGTACGCCCGAAATCTATTTCCGCAAGACCATCGACAACTCGCGCCTGGTGAAGATGGAAGACCCCCGCCGCGATCGCGAGATGAGGATTTTCGGAATCACGTTGTGTTTCCTGTTCATTTTGGTCATGGGATACGCGCTGCAACACTTCCGCGCCATCGAATATGGCTACAAGATCGAAACGCTGCGTTCACAACGTGACGGCCTGGCGGGGATGAATCAGGCGCTGCGGCTGGAAGAAGCGTCCTTGCGCGATCCCGAACGGATTGATGTCGTGGCCCGCAAGTTGGGCTTGCAGTCGCCCGATCCCGGCCAGGTAATTCGCATGGATTCCGCCAGCGACGCAGGCACGCCGGTGATGGCCAGCGTAACGCCGGTCGCAGTTGTGTCTGCGCGGTAAAAGCATCGTTTATGTGGTGACGGGCCTTGGGCCCGTCCAGATGGGCTAAGTTTCCATCGCCAGACCATCGGGCGCAGTTTTTTGCGGCGGCTCTCCGGGGCCGCCAAAACTTTCTGAGGACTGAACGTGCCAGCAAGCTCTTCCAACGGCGCACGACTCCGGCTTTACACCCTCACTGGATTTCTTTGCTTCTGGCTCCTGGCCATCTGCCTGCGTCTCGTCTATCTCCAGATCTTCTGCTACGGCGATTTCGAGCGCCGCGCCCAGCACCAGCAGCAACGCAGCTTTGAACTCTCGCCCAAACGCGGAGTCATTTATGATCGCGCCGGCCATGAACTGGCCATGTCCATCCAGGTGGATTCCGCTTTCATCGTGCCCACCGAAACTCCCGACCTTCCCAACGCGATCAGCCTGATCACCCGCATCACCAGGGACGATTCGCGCGTGGTGCTCGCCGACTGCCAGGCTCACAAGACTTTCTGCTGGGTGGCGAGAAAGGCTGATGCCGAAACTATCCAGCGCATCGGCGCCCTGCACCTCCAAGGCATCCACTTTCAGAAAGAGCCCAAGCGTTTCTATCCCAAACGAGAATTAGCGGCTCAGGTGCTCGGCTACGTCGGAACCGACGATCAGGGACTGGCCGGACTGGAGCGCGAATTCAACCAGCAACTCCAGGGCAAGCCCGGCAAACTGATGATCTCGGTGGACGCGCGCAAGCGCTGGTTTGCCAGCGTTGAACAGGAATCGAAGCCGGGAAACAATCTCGTCCTCACCATCGATGAGAATATCCAGTACATCGCCGAGCGGGAACTGGAGCGTGCCATGGAAGAGAACAAGGCCATTGCCGGCACGGCCATCGTGGAAAATCCGCGTACCGGAGAAATCCTCGCTCTCACCAATCGGCCAACGTTCAACCCGAATAATCGCCGCGAAATTCGCCCCGAATCGCTGAAAGACCGCGCCGTCAGCGACATCTACGAGCCCGGCTCGACCTTCAAGATGGTCACTATCTCCGCCGGACTCGAAGAAAAAGTGACGCGCCCCGATGAAATGTTCGACTGCCAGATGGGATCGATCGTGATCAACGGCATGCGCATCCGCGATAGCCGCCCGCACGGCGTGCTTTCCGTAGCCGACATCATCGCCGAGTCAAGCGATGTGGGCGCCATCAAAGTCGCCCTCCGCCTCGGAGAAGACCGCTTCTATAAATACATTCGCGCCTTCGGTTTCGGACAGCAAACCGGTATCGAGCTTCCCGGCGAGACGCGCGGTCTGACCAAGCCCGTCGACCGTTGGTCGAAAGTTTCCATGGCCTCCATTTCCATGGGCCAGGAAATCGGCATTTCGGCGCTGCAATTGATCTCTCTGATTTCGACCATTGCCAATGATGGCGTGCGCGTTCCGCCGCGTGTTGTCGCCGGAACCCTCTCTCCCCAATATGCCCCTCAGAACGCTCCGCAAACCATCGCGTACCATCCCGCCGAGGGCACGCGTGTGATTTCGTCGCTCACCGCCGCCCAAATGCGCCAGATGCTGCAAGGAGTGGTATTACACGGCACCGGTCGCAAGGCTCTGCTCGAGGGCTACACTTCGGCCGGAAAAACTGGAACCGCGCAGAAGGTCGATCCCGCCACCGGCGCCTACTCGAAGACAAAATATGTAGCGTCGTTTGCCGGATTCGCTCCCATCAATAATCCGCAAATCGCGGTCGTCGTAATTCTCGATTCCGCAGTTGGCCTGCATCAGGGAGGCCAGGTCTCCGCGCCCGTCTTCCAGCGCATCGTGCAGCAGGTGCTCGAGTATCAGCACGTTCCGCATGACGTAGAACTCCCAGCCAGCCGCCAGCTGTTGCTCGCGCGCCGCAATGTTCCGGACAAGAGTCTCGAAGAAAGCTCGCCCGATCACCTGGGCGCCAGTCTCGACATGGCCGAAGCCGAAGTGTCCGCAACGTCGCTGAACTCATCGAGCGCGACCTCGACTCCAACGAGCGCCCGCCAGGCAAGCTCTGGTTCCCCAACCATCGCTTCGCAGATCATCCCCGCATCGCAAGTGCAGACGCAGCGAGAGCCGGGTGCCCCACTCAAGCCCTCTTTTGGCTTGAGTGGGAATGTTGCGAGCCTGTCCGCGGGGACCGCTTCTGCCGCGCATCCAGAAGAGGCAACCGCCAAAATAGCGGGCAGTAAAACGATCGTGCTCGCCGTGGAGGAAGGCGGCATCGAAGTCCCGTCCTTTCTAGGTAAGAACCTCCGCGGAGCCCTCATGGCAGCGCAGGATGCTGGCCTCGACCTCGATGCAGTGGGCAGCGGCGTAGCCCGCGAACAATCGCCCCAGGCGGGCGCACGAGTCGCAGCCGGAGCGCGCGTGATAGTGCGCTTCGCAAGATAAGCATGCATTTTTCGGTTTGCATCGGTTTACAGCATTATGTTTGCAGCGATGTTTTTGCAGCGATGTCATCCTGAGCGGAGCGGGGTAAGCGAAGCGCGCCCCGCGGAGTCGAAGGACCCCTACTCCACCACGGCGGCCGGCGTGCGTCGCCGATTCACATCGGCTCATTACATACGTACATGCCGGAATGACATTTCCGTAAACTGCGTCGTGCAATAGAATCACTCCAATGACTTTCCAACAACTTCTGCAGGGCGCCGAGGTCCTCTCCCAAAGCGGAGACGCGGCCGTAACCGGCGTGGAGTACGATTCCCGCCGAGTTCGTCCTGGCATGGTCTTTGTCGCAATGAAGGGTGAATCGAGCGACGGCAATCGCTTCATCGATCAGGCCATCGCCGCAGGAGCGGTCGCCATCGTTACCGACTCGGCCACCGAATCGCCGCACCTCGGAGTTGCCTGGGCCCAGGTTCCGCACGGCCGCCGCGCGCTCGCTCGCTTGAGCGCGAATTTCTACAAGCGTCCCGCCGAGCGCATGGCAAACACCGGAATCACCGGCACCAACGGAAAAAGTACAACTGCATTTCTCCTCGAATCCATCCTCCAGGCCGCTGGACGCAAGACCGCTCTGGTCGGCACCATCGAATACCACGTTGCCGGAAAAGTTCTTCCCGCGCCCCACACCACGCCCGAGCCGCTCGAGTTGAACCAGTTGCTCGCTGAAGCATTGGCCCAGGGCGTGACCGACTCGGTGATCGAAGTGTCCTCGCACGCGCTCGAACAGCAGCGTGTCTTCGCCATCCCGTTCGACGTCGCGGTCTTTACCAATCTCACGCGCGACCACCTCGACTACCACGGCACCATGGAAGAATATTTCCGCGCCAAGCAAATTTTGTTCGAAGGTTGCGGAACCGAACCGCCGCGCGCCGCCGTTCTCAACATTGACGATGAACATGGCCGCCAATTGCTGAAACTCGCAAAGAATAAAAGCTCCGAAGTGTTGACGTATGGCCTGACCGCCGGCGACTTCCATGCCGAGGATCTTCAAATCACCGCGCGCGGCAGCCGATTCCAAATGGCGACCCCCGCTGGCAATCTCGCAATCTGGTCTCAGCTCATCGGCAACGTGAACGTCTATAACGTGCTCGCTGCGGCCGCCGCCGGATATGCCCGCGATTGTTCTGCCGATGCAATCACAAAGGGCATCTTCAATCTCGCCCGCGTCCCCGGGCGCTTCGAACGCGTCGATTGCGGCCAGCCCTTCACGGTCGTAGTCGACTATGCGCACACCGACGACGCGCTGCGCAATCTCACCGCATTGGCGCGTGAGTTTGTAGCCCAAGCCGGCCTGAAGGGCAAAGTCATAACCCTGTTCGGCTGCGGGGGCGATCGCGACCGCACCAAGCGCCCCCTGATGGGTGAGGCCGCCGGCAAGGGCAGCGATTTCGTCGTGCTCACTTCCGATAACCCTCGCTCCGAAGATCCGCTCGCCATCATCAACGACGCTGTCGTTGGATTGCAGAAGCTGGGACTACAGAAATCGCGCGCCAAATACGTGACCGAGCCCGATCGCCGCAAGGCCATCGCGCTCGCGATTCAACATGCCGCCCCCGGCGATATCGTATTGCTCGCCGGTAAGGGCCACGAGAAAGTTCAAATCACGAAACAGGCAACCATCCCGTTCGACGATGTTGAAGTGGCACGAGAGGTGCTGCAGTCGCTGGGCTACGATTGCGTAGCCGCTCAAGCCGGCGTAGGGAAGATGGCATGAAGCTCGCTCTTTCGCGGATCGCGGAGTTCCTCGCCGCCACCGGCGAGTTCGATGCCACGCTGACGGCCCACGGATACTCCATCGATTCCCGCACCGTGCAGCCCGGAGAACTCTTCTTCGCTGTCAAAGGCGAGCGCTTTGACGGCCACGACTTCGTCGAGCCGGCGCTCGCGCGGGGCGCGGTCGGCGCCGTCGTCCGCAAAGATCACTTTGCCCGTTATCCCAACCATTCTGGCCTTCTCGCCGTCGACGACACCCTCGTCGCCCTCCAAACTCTGGCAACCGCTGTCCGAAAATTGTGGGGCAAGACCGCCATCGGCATCACTGGTTCGATGGGCAAGACCACCACCAAAGAAGCGGTGGCCCATCTGCTCGCGATCCGGTATCGCGTTCACCGCACCAAGGGAAATTTCAACAATCACTTCGGACTCCCGCTCGGACTTCTGGCGCTCGAACCCGAATACGATCTCGCGGTAGTGGAAATGGGTATGTCGCATGCCGGCGAGATCGCCGCTCTGGCGCGCATCGCGCTTCCCAATCAAGGCGTGGTCACCAACGTCGCGCCCGTGCATCTGGAATACTTCGAATCGATCGCCGGCATCGCCCGCGCAAAGTACGAGCTGGTCGAGGCGCTGCCAAGCTCCGGCGCCGCCTTCCTCAATGCCGACGATGACTACGTCGGCCAGTTTGGCCGCGATTTCAAAGGCAAAGTAATCTTGTTCGGACTGAATCCCGTCGCCGATGTCCGCGCCGAAAACATACAAATGATCGGGCCCGAAGGCACGCGCTTCGACCTGGTCTGCCAGGGAGCGCGTCAACCCATACACAGCCCGTTGCTCGGCCAACACAACGTTTATAACGTGCTCGCCGCCGCCGCCGTTGCCATGGAGCACGGCATCACGCCCTCCGAAGTCGCGGAAGCTCTCCCCGTACTGGCCCCGGCCGATAAGCGCGGCGAGGTCGTTCAGGTCGGCAACATCACAGTCATCAACGATTGCTACAATTGCAATCCGAAAGCATTAAACGCCATGGTCGATACGCTGGCTTCCATGGCAGCGAAACGCCGCATCGTTGTCGCAGGCGAGATGCTCGAACTCGGACCAGAAGGCGAAGAACTGCATCGCCAGTGCGGTGAGCATATCGCGAAAAGGGCGATTGACGTGCTGTTAGGAGTGCGCGGATCGGCCGAAGCCATGGTGGAAGCGGCGCGGCAGGCCGGAATCCGGGCGGAGTTCGTCGCCACGCCCGAAGAGGCCGGTGATTGGCTGGCGCGAGAAACGCGTGATGGCGACGTCGTGCTGCTTAAGGCTTCGCGAGGCGTGAAGCTGGAGAAGGCGTTGGAAGTCTGGCGCCACAAAATAGGCCTTCGATCAGCAGCTCAAAGCGGCCACGAATAACCGGGAACTGAGAACCAATAACTGAGAACTTACTGAGAGCTGACAGCTGAGAGCTGACAGCTGATGTCGGAGGCGGATTGCTCTACTGGCTGCTGTACCTGAAGCTCTTTCATTACTTCCCGCCGTTCCGCATCTTCCGTTATCTAACATTCCGCACCGCGTTCGCCAGCCTCACCGCGCTTTTCACCGGGCTGATCGTCGGCCCCATCGTGATTCAGCGTCTGCGCGATTTTCAGATCGGCCAGTACATCCGCGAAGAAGGACCGCAAGCGCACCAGAAAAAGGCCGGCACGCCGACCATGGGCGGCCTCCTGATCGCCATCGCCATTCTCGTGCCGACTTTGCTCTGGGCCGATCTTAGCAATCCATTTGTCTGGATCGCTGTATTCTCCACGCTCGCCTTTGCGGCCATCGGCTTCACCGACGACTACCTGAAGGTCGTTCACCGCCGCAACCTTGGCCTCACTGCGCGCGTCAAGCTCGGCTATCAGGTCGCGGCGAGCGTGGTGATTGCCGTCGCGCTCATCACCTTGCAGTATCGCGGAGAGTACTCCACCCGCCTGCTGGTCCCCTTCTTCAAGCAGTTTCGCCCCGACCTGGTGGTGCAGAGATGGGCGGCGAATCCCCATCTGTGGCCCTTCGCCTTTCTGCCATTCGTGGTTTTCGTGGTGATCGTCATCGTTGGATCGAGCAACGCCGTGAACCTTACCGATGGCCTCGATGGGCTCGCCATTGGCTGCACCGTGATCGCCGCTGGCGCGCTCGCGGTTCTCACCTACCTCAGCGGCCACGCCACCTTCGCGACCTATCTGGAATTGCAGCGCATGCCGCAGATCGGCGAACTGACCGTCTTTTGTGGAGCCATGGTCGGTTCCGCCATCGGTTTTCTCTGGTACAACGCGCATCCCGCCGAAGTATTCATGGGCGATGTCGGCTCGCTGGCGCTAGGCGGCGCAATTGGCACCGTAGCGGTCATGATCAAGCAGGAGCTTCTCCTCCCCTTCATCGGAGGCATATTCGTAATCGAAGCGCTCTCGGTGATTCTGCAGGTCGGCTCCTACAAACTGCGCAAGAAAAGAATTTTCAAGATGGCGCCCATCCACCATCACTTTGAACTGCTAGGCTGGTCGGAGTCGAAGGTAATCGTGCGCTTCTGGATCGCGTCGCTCGTGTTCGCGCTCTTCGCGCTGACGACATTAAAATTAAGGTAAAGGATTTTGTAATTTCGTAATCGGTTAATTTTGTAATTTGAAATCTCAAGTTTTCCAGTTTCGGGTCTTAAATTACCAAATTAACCGATTACAAAATTACCAATTGAATTCATGGATCTCAACGACAAACGCGTCCTCGTAGTCGGCCTCGGCAAATCGGGCGTCGCCTCCGCCCTTTTCCTCAAATCCCGCGGAGCCCGCGTCACCGTCTCCGACTCCAAGCCCGAAGCCGAGCTTCGAAACGAAATCCTGCTCCTGCTCGAGCACGGAATCACTGTCGAAACCGGAGCCCACGGCGACCGCACATTCCGCGATCAGGATCTC
>JBAQJU010000265.1:0-1580 GCA_049300475.1 Terriglobales bacterium
CTCCATGCGCGAGCTGAATTTCCTGATGATGGCGGAGCAAAAGCGGATTTCAGACCTCTTCAATGACCGGCACAAGCGGTTTTTCCGTTCCGCATCGATGGAGTCTGAAGGTGAACTGGAACTGGCACTATCGTCCGTGGCTCGTGGCTTCGGGCCGCATTATCGGCGCCGGGTGATGCATCTTGCCCAGGAGATCGCGCGCAGCAAGGTCATGCCATGGCTTAAACAGGAGCAGGAAGAGGGCGAGCGTCAATATCGCGCCGTGGCTCTGCGATTTGTCGAAATGGGCAATGGCTTTTTGAAAAGGCTGGCCGATGCCGGCTTGAGCGAACTCACTCGTATGCCGCACGCGCTCGATCCGGAGAAGGGCCTACGCGTGCGTTCGCGGTTCACGTTCGAGGACTTGACTGGAACCGCACAACCTCCATCGCCACTGCGCTGGCTCGCCGACGCCTTCCTGCCGTTGGTGGGCGCACGCAGAATCATCACGAATGAAGCTCGGGAATTTCTGCGTCATCTTTTGGACACGAACTGCTCGCGCGTACAGAACGATGTTCTCCATCGCATTGAGGATAGCCGGGACCGTCTGTCGGTTGAGATTCGCAAGCTGCTGCACGAAATCAGCCGCATTGCCGAGCAGGCACTCGAGCGGGCGAGGAGAGTCAAGGAAGAAGGGGCTTCTGCGGTCCAGTCGGCACTCGAACGGCTCAGCCGGTTGGAACGGAGGGTTTCAGTGCTTTATTGCCGGTCAGGAAAGGAGTGACAAAGGAGCGAAATGACCGAGGATTATCTGGAAGCCGGTTCAGGCACGCACTAATGCCGGGCATTGCTCTTCAGTCGCCAGACGCGCAATACCTTGCCGCCGTTGATCGGACGGAAGAGATGGCGAGGCTGCGTGCACAGGCGCAGAAGAGAAAGTCAATGCTGGTTGTTGGCCCGGAAGGGGCTGGGAAAACGCGCTTACTTCTCGCCTTTGTTCAAAGCCAACCCTTCGCGCTCTATGTTCCACAGATCCGCTCACCGCGTGATCTGATGACGGCGATCATTCAGAGCCTTCGTCGTCTGGACAAGCGAGAACTCCGCCTGCCGGCGAACGCTGACGCGCTCAGCACTTCATCGCTGAAAGGTATCGTGCGGCGGGCTTTAACTGCGTTCCCATGCATGCTCGTGCTCGATCACATGGCGGGACCGTCGCGCATCGTCACGGGGATCGTCAAGGAGTTCAGCGAGTACGGACAAAGACCCATCTTCTTTGCCGCCCGCACGCCGCACATGGAGGACATCGGCACCCTGCAACCCATGTGTGCTGACCGCTCGGAACGGCTGGAGATCAAAAACTTCGCTCCGGCCGTCGCCCTTGAATTCGCGAAGAGAGAGGCCGAGCGGAACGGTCTCTGGGCCTCCAACCTCGAAGCGGCGCTGCAATCGCTGGTCGAGTGGAGCGAGGGCAATCCGGGAAGCATCCTGCAGATGCTGAAAATGGCGGAACTTCCCCAGTACCGCATGGGCGATCAGATTAAAGCGCATGTTCTGTATCTCGATTACCGTATGGGACGGCGTTAGCACGGCCGGTCTGATGG
>JBAQJU010000266.1:0-32518 GCA_049300475.1 Terriglobales bacterium
AAGCAAGTCAAAAGTCAGAAGTCAAATTGAAGAAGTAAAATCTCTTTGCCCTCGCTAACCTGCTGGCGCCAAGAGCCGTTACTTCTTCAATTTGACTTCTGACTTTTGACTTGCTTTATTTCATGGCATCAATCGTTACGTAAAGCTGCGAAGTGTCCTTGATCTCGACGTAGGGCTTGCCGCCGCGCTTGTTGCTGACCACCCAGATCGTAGGGGTGTGCTCGATATGCAGGCTTAGGCCAAGATCTTTATCCGCGCGGACCTCCGCTGCCAGCTTGCCTTCCGGATCGACCACGAAGGGCAAGCCAATCCCGTGTTGAGTAGCAAACTTCTCCGCGAAGCCCCGCAAATTTTGCGGATTGATCTCCATCTGATGCTCGAACACGGTTGCGCGGAAGGCGTTCCCAATCTCTTTCGAATGCGTGTCGAAATAGCGGGCCAACACGGCTGCGTCAAACGACCAGTTGTGCAGCGGCAGCGGGAAATCGTGCTGGATCAGCGGAATCTTGTAGGTACGCGACGCCTGTTCGAGCAGCGGCGCCACGCGGCCGCATTGCGGACATTGCAGATCCTCAAAAACTACTATGGCCACCTGCGCGCCCTTCGGCGGCCGGAGCGCTTCCGGCACATCATCGGCCAGCAGCGGCAGACAGAGGGATAAGCAAACCATCAACGAAGCAAAGAGCAACAGTTGTCGAGTCTTCATATTATTATTTTGGAGGCACATCGAACCACGAATGCACCTATGTTAAACGAATTCAGCCAATTCGCGCACCTGCGTATCGGCGCCGTAAAAAACTGCCATAAAACTGGCGCGGGAGGTTTTCCTTTGTGCTAAGAGCAAAGAGCTCCCTACCTTAAATCGTCCGGCTGCAGATTATAAAAGTAAAAGAATCGTAACCCGAGAAGTTGCCCCGGAAACTCCTTCGGCAGTGGAGGAAACGGAGTCGACGCGGTGATGCTCGCCCAGGCGGCGCGGTCGAGCGGTACATCTCCCGATGAGGTGTGCAGCGTCATGTTGCTCACGTTGCCATTCTTCAGAATCACAAATTCGATCGAAAGCTTGCCCTGCTTCAGGATCGGGGGATAGACCGAAGGCGGCATCAGGTTGTACCAGTTCGCCTTCACCACCTGCACGACCCGCGTCAGATAAGGGCCAAAATCCACGCCCATCGTGTCCGTCAGGATTTCCGCCTGATCGAGCGCCTTCGCCCCGCCGCGCACCTGCCCCAACCCGTAATCGCCGGATTCTCCACTGCCGTAGCGTCCGCGATTCGCAGCCGCACCCTTCAGGGCCTGCTCAATCTGGTCGCCCGCGGTCCTGGGCAGATTAAAATTCGGCTGCATCCGGTTGTCCGCTTGCGGAGGCGTCCGCAACTGGGCCATCTGGTCGCTCTGCCGTGGCGGCGTCAATCCCGAACTCTGCTGCGGATTTTGTTGCGGTGGCTGCTGCGGCTGGGTCTGCGATATCTGCGGCTGTTGCGCCGGAGGAGCCTGCAGTTGCCCGCTCTCACCGGGCCGTCCCTGGCGTGCGCTCTGCAGAATTTTTCTCAGCTCATCGCGATTGATCTGCGGAGTTTTGCTGGTCGCAATGCGGTCCTTATCCGAAAGCACCTTCGCATCCGGACGGCGCGTCAGCTTCTGTGCGTCGGGCGGCAGCTCCAGAAACGTCGCGTCTTTCTCGCGATCCGCGTCGGTCTGAATCGCTAAAGCGACTGTCCGGTGCGGCAACAGAGCTGCCAGTTTGTCGCTGTTCCACAGCAGGATCACCACCATCAGGTGCAGAATGACCGAAAGCCAGAGCGCCTCCCGCTTGCGCGCCCGTGAAAGATCGTCCTGCAACTGAATCAGCAGATGCGGAACATCGTCCGGATCGAAGCCGCGGTAGGCCGTCTCCCAATGCTGGGCTTCGGAGAGTCCGCGATCATCCAACGGTTGGGCGGGCGAGGACGAGGGATCGCGAGACGGAATTTGGGTGACTGGCATCAGGCAGCGCTATTACGTTAGAGCCACGGCTAACCCCCGAAGTTGCGTAGGCTGCTTCGTAAAGTTACGTAAACAGTGGGAGTTGCGAGGTTGTTTCTTATTCTCTCATTTTTCCCCCGACCATAGTGAGTACCTGAGTAATGGCTGTGTAGCGTGGATACGACCGTCCGCGATGCCGTCAATTTTATGTCAGGCTTGCTCCCACGCCGACCCGCCCCGCATGCCGCCCGATCTCGGCCAGAATCGCCAGGGCCAGCGCGAGCGCCTTCCGGCCATCCTCCAACGGAACCGCCGTCGGTGTCCGCTGTCGTACCGATTCCAAAAATGCTTTGATCTCAGCCAGCAGCGGCTCCTCCGCGACAATCGCGGGCTTCGTAACCTGAATCTGTGGATTCACACCAGGCCGGCTGCGGCTCTCATTCGCATTCGCATCTTTTCTATCCTTCGCGGATGAGTGGGCTGTTCCATCCACCGAAAACACCAGGACATCCTGGCGTCCATAATCGATCGAAATATATTGTCCGAGCTGAAAAAAACGCAGCTTGCGCACGCGCTCGGTTGAAACCCGGCTGGCCGTGAAGTTGGCTACGCAGCCCGATTCAAATTCCACGCGGACGTTTGCGATGTCCACCTTGCCCGACAGAATCGGCAACCCCACCGCACGAATCTCCTTGACCTCCGATTTCACGAAGGTCAGAACAATGTCCAGGTCGTGGATCATCAGGTCCAGCACCACGTCCACATCCAGCGCCCGCGGCGAGAATTCGCTCAGCCGGTGAACCTCGAAAAACATCGGCTTGTTGATCAGCGGCAGCGTCGCCCGCACCGCCGGATTGAAGCGCTCCAGATGACCGACCTGCACCACTCGCGAGCGCACCTCGGCCAGTCGCACCAGTTCGTCAGCCTCGGCCAGTGTCGCGGCCACTGGTTTTTCAATGAGCACATCCACGCCCGCTTCCATTAGCGTGCGCGCGGCCTTTAGATGCAGAACCGTCGGCACGGCCACCGATGCCGCTTGCACCTCGCTGTGCGTCGTCAGCATCTGCTCAATCGATCCGAACGACTTGCAGCCAAATTCGCGCGCTACAGCGTCGGCCCGCGCCGTATCCGGATCGACCACTCCCACCAGCCGCACGCTGCCCGACGGCTGCAACGTGTGATAGACGCGCGCGTGGTTGCGCCCGAAAGCGCCCACCCCAACCACCGCAACATTGATAGGAAGTTCCGCGCTCAGACCGTACTCCCGCGACTCGAAATAACGCGCTATTGTCGCAGTTCAGCCCAGGATAAAAAAGCGCAAAAGCATAGAACGCAAACCGGAAAGCGCAAAACTCGACCATTCGAAGCAACACTGGCAAATTACTCTTTTACCGTCCCGTCATCTTCCCATTCGCAGCCGCATGAATCGCAACTCCATCTGTATGCTGGGGAAGCGTTCCTGGAGGCGCCTGCTCTCTCAGGGACGACATCTCCAAGAATGATTTCCGTTGAACGGCATTTCGGGCATCGAACCGAAAGCTCAGGTAGTTCTTCTTCGTGTTTGCGCGCCGGTTCGTCCGCGGGTTTGTAATTCTGCAGGGCCTGCGCGGCCCAGGGCAATCCGATGCGCATGACTTGCACGCTGACGCCGTTGCCGAAGTTCAAGGTCCCGGCATCCACGCGGGTCGCTTTCTTCGGCCCGATGTAAAACGGAATTCCTGCCCGCTCGAGCAGCGTCTGCACCTGAAGCGCATCGGCCAGGCTCCAGACGGTGCAGACTTCCACCAGTTCGCGGTCGTCCTCGTAATATGACGAATCATCGGGGGACGAATCGCGGTTGTCGGAGGAATCGAGATCGCCGGAAGAAGCGCCCTCGCGAGAATTGATCGGAGAAGAATTGATCGAGGAAGAATTGCTTAAAGAAGAATTGATCGAAGAAGAATTGCGGACGGAGGAATCGGCGAAGGTCTGCGCATGGCGGTCATAAACAACCGGTTTGGGTATAGCCGGCTGCGCGTTCGCTTCCTCGTCCTCCAGCCTCAAACCACGCGACCGGACCTCGCTCGCCAGCGCTTGCTGCGCAAATTGCGTCAATTGGGAGCTTTGCGGGATGAGCACCAGAAGTTCGCTGTCGCTCATCTGCCGATAGCGCTCCGTGATGCGCAGAAATTCGCCAGCCGGATCCAGAGTCCCCATGATCGTCGGAATGATATACCGGCGGGGAACTTGGCGGCATCAGGATCGCCCGAAAAAGAAAACGGACCGGCGGCGTGCGCCGGCCGGTCCGTGATTTGCGCTGCTACTGCCGTTATTGATGGAAGTCTTGCAGCGTCGCATTGTTATCTTGGGTCGACATAAAGACGACCTGCGAGGACGAGATTATGTACATGATCCCACCCTCTTGGCCACCCTGGCTCACTGTTACTCGTCCGTTGGACGAGACGGAATACGTGACGGCGATGGAACTGGCTTGCGGACACGCACTCCCGCCCCCACTCCCGCACTGGTTGTTGTCGTCCGATGCTCCGGTAAAGTTACCGCTTCCGTCGGCATGGGCCTGGTCGACCTCCACGCTCGCGTTCGTGTCGACCGGCTGTTGGCTTCCACCCAGGAAATTCCCGTTCAGGGAGGCATTCGTGAAGCTGCTCACCGTCTGCGGAGTCATCGTACCGAAAGTAACGGAGCCGTCGGTCCCAATCACAAAAGCCTGGTTCAGACCAACCAGATAGAAGACCGGAACGTGGTTGTTCCCTCCTCCTCCGCCCGTAATGTTGGACAGTGTTACCCGTCCGTTCGTCGCGACGCTGTAGTCTCCCGATATGCTCTGCGGGGTCCCCGTGCCGCCATCGAACGATCCGCCATCGTTCTCGTCCATGGTCAGGCTGAATGTCCCGCTACCGCTGGCATCGATGATCCCAGCCTGTATGTCGGACACGGGAGTGCCGCCTGAGTTATCGGCACCCTCCAGTTCGATCACACTGTTGCCCTTGAGCGACGCGTTGGTGAGCGAGGCGCTTTGCTGCAGTGCCTGGCCGGCCATCAGAAGGTTGCCGGAGTCGTCTTCCATCATCAACATTTCGCCGGCGTTGACCACGTAGAAGACGAGGTTCAAGCTCAAGCTGCCCTGCGAGCTGACGAGGTTCATGCTTGCAGTACCGCGGCCAGAAGACGCGACGTTGAAATTGCTGGCGCTCAGCGTTGCGTTTACCGAACCGTTGCTGGAATTGTCCCCATCCAGTTCGCCGGAAAGCGTGCCGCTGCCGTTGGAGTTAAATTCACCCGCCATGCCGAATCGGTTGTCGCTGCCGGGATCGACCCCGATCATTCCGAAGGCAAAGTTGTTTTTGATAGAACTGGTCGAGAACGCGGTGGTGGTCTGCTTCCGCAGCAGCCCGGAACTGATTTCGGTGCTAGTGGCGTCGTAGCGGATGATGTGGCCGTTGCCGGTGGTATCCAGCGCAGCTTCAAAGACGGCAGTGCCGCTGGCCCCGCCGCTCGCGGTCAGGCTAATCGCGACGAGGTTGTTGGAGCTGACGCAGTAAGTACCGGTGGCTGTCGCGCTTACTGGCGCTTTGTTCTGATCGTTTATGTCGAGGAGCCCACTGCTGATGCTCCCTGTTCCATTGGCCACGAAACTGCCAATAGTGGTTTGGAAATCTGTTGCGCTCTTCCAGCCGTTAAGCGTAAACGCATAGTGTCCGTTGAGGTTGGCGTTGTTCCCGCAGTTCCCGATCGTGATGCTCAGGGCGCCGGAGGCCGAGACGCTTGACGAATCCGTGACCTGAACTGTAAAGCTCGCGGTTCCGGTCGCGCTCGGTGTTCCGGAGATGATCCCATTACCTCCATTATCGGTGCTGATGGAAAGGCCAGCCGGCAAATTGCCGCCGATGACTGACCAGGTGTAGGGCTGCACTCCGCCGTTGGCCTGCAGTTTGGCATTGTAGGCCCAGTTTTGGTCGCCGCCCGGCATCGCCGTCGTTTGGAGCGAGAGTGGCGTGGGCGTGTTGACGGTGATTGTGTATGTGTACGGGCCAGTGGTCACGCTTGCGCTGTCGGTTACCGCGACCGTGAACGAGACCGGGCCTGGCGAAGTGGGCGTTCCACCAAGCGACAACGTGTTGCCGCCGGTGTTCCAGGCGAACAGGTTGTTTCCCAGACTGACCTGGGTCCCGTCGGTGGGAACAGGGTTGCCATTCACTGTGAAGCTGTAGTTAGGTCCTGTCCCGCCTGAGGCATTGATCGCCCCGTTCCAGCTTTGGCCGACGGTTGCGTTGCCCACGTTGCCGGCCGCCGGCAATGTCAGGGGCGCTGCAACTGTGTTGAAGCTCACCTGCGCAAGCGCGGAGTTACCATTGACGTCGGTGGCCTGGATGTACCAGTAGTACGTCGTGCTGCCGTTCAGGCTAGACACGCTCGGCAGGTCGCCGGAGCCCGTCGGATCGACGTTCCAGGTAATCGAGGTAATGGAACTGGAGAAGCCGTTCGAGTTCGAGTTGTTGCCGGGTATCTGCCAGATCATGTTTCCGTTCTGATCTTGCAAATAGAACTGGTACGTGTAATTGCCGGGGTTGGTGGGATCGGTCCAACTGAAGTTGGGCGTCAGGCTGACACCGTTCCCCTGCGGCGAAAGGTTGGTGGCAAAGGCGTTCAGGACGGCGCTGACCGCGGCGTTGATATTCTCCGAGGTGCCATCGCTATAAGTAACGTTCAGCGTGTAGGAATCGCCGACGTTTGGAGTGGCGCCATTCAGGCTGGCGTAGTAGTTGAACGCGTCGGCTTGACCGCCGTAAAAGGTGTTATTAGCAATGTCCACCGGAAGCACTACTCCCGGGCTCGGACCCGTCGTAAGCTCGACCGCCACCGGCAGTTTGAAGAGACCGTCGACCGTGAACCCAATGCTGTAACCGGGGCTGCCCGAGTCATATTCCGAACTCTGCGTCGTCACCTCCGCCTGACTGTTGGCGCTGGGTAAGGTGAGGTTTTCGGTGGTGGTTGGCCCCGTGATGGCTATCGAGGCCATGTTGTTCTCATTGGTGTTGGAGATTTGTCCCGCACCATTGAGGAGGCCATTGTTATTGTTGTCGATGACACCGAAGAAGAAGTAATTCGAGCCAGTGGGAACACTGACCGAGTAGGCTTGCGGGCTCTTTGGGCTGGCCACCTCTTCGGCATAGACGTTGCCGGTGTTCTGGTCGTAGAAGCCCACGTACAGCGGACCTTTCGCCGTGCCGGTAAACGTGACGGTGCCCGAGATCGCATTGCCGCCCGTGGGCGAGCCGACAAGGACGCCGGGAGAAGCGCCCGACCAGCTACTGGTCGAGCCACCCGCGACTCCCTCTGCCCGGAAGTAGTAGGTCGTGCCATTCGTGAGTCCGGTCACGAGCCAGGGGTTGTTCTTGCCGGTCGCCGGGAAGCTCTTGCTTCCGGCGATCGAGCCGAACGACGAACTGGTGCTCCACTGCACGGTGTAGGAGGCAGGCATCTCGATGCCGTTGTTGTTCTTGATTGTCGAGAAAGAGGCAAAGGCGCCCCCGTTGAATCCACCTTCGCCGCTGCCAGCTTTCCAGGATGGAGCCGAATTGAGCGTCACGGTCCCTGGATCGTTCAGCGGCACCGAGACACCGCTGACGTTCGAGTTAACAACGTTGATGTTCGAGGCGCTGCCCGTCGGATTCGAGGCGTTCTGGGCGCCATAGCCGAGGTTGTCCATATAGGCCTGCACCATGTATGTACCGGGCAACACGCCATGGATGGTAAACGCCCCCCCCGCCTTGAGCGTGGCATCGGTGATGCTGGTCCCCAACTGATTGCTGCAGCCGTTATTGCAATTCGTGGGATTCAGCAGCAGATACACCTGCCCCGTCTTCGAGCCGCCATAACTCAACGTGCCAGAGACCGTGTAACCCACCGGCGTGTTGTTGATGACGATAGTGAAGTTGCCATTGAGTGAGGCCGGCGAAGGCTCGCTGTCGCTGACCTGAACCGTGAAGTTATAAGTCCCCGCGGTGGTCGGCTGCCCGGAGAAGCTCAGCATGTCGTTATTGTTGCCGGCACTGAGCCCCGGAGGCAGGTTGCCGCTGATGATGCTCCACGTGTAGGGTTCTATGCCGCCGGCCGCGCTGACCGTGCCAGGGTATTGTGTGCCGACGCTGCCGCTTGGCAGGGACGTCGTCGTGATCGTAAGCCCTGCATCAACGGTAATGCTCAGGTTCGCAGTCACCGATCCCGATGGGCTGCTGGAATCCGTCACCTTAGCTGTGAAGTTGAACGTTCCCATGGACGTTGGCGCGCCCGTGATTGCGCCGGTGCTGGTGTTGAGGAGCAGTCCCGGAGGCAGGTTACCAGCGAAGATACTCCAGGTGTAAGGCTGGATTCCGCCGGTCGCCGCAAACTGATCGCTATACGCAGTGCTGATCACACCCGTGGCCAGAGCGCTCGTTATAATCTGCAGCGGCGAGCTGTTGTTGATCGCGATGCTCAGATTCGCGGTTGCGCTCTGCGCGGTGGGCGTTTCCGAGTCCGTAACCTTGATGGTGAAATTCGACGGTCCGGTCGCGGTCGGTGTCCCCGAGATCACTCCGGTGCTGGTGTTGAGGCTCAAGCCGGCAGGCAGGCTTCCGGTTTTGATGCTCCACGTGTAGGGAGTCACTCCGCCCGTCGCCGCTAAAGCCGCGCTGTAAGCTTGGGTTTTCACGCCCGTCGGCAGCGAGGTTGTCGTGATGGTCAAGGTTGGAGCGCTGATCGTGATGCTCAAGCTCGCGGTCGCGGTCTTGATTGGGCTCTCCGAATCGGTGACTGTCACTGTAAAGCTGGTTGTGCCCACAAAGGGACCGGTGGGAGTTCCCGTGATCGCGCCTGTGCTGGAGTTCAAACTCAGACCAGCGGGCAGGCTTCCAACCGTAACCGCCCAGCTATAGGGCGTGAGGCCACCTGTTGCGGCCAATGTCTGGTTGTAGGCCGTGCCTACGACACCACCGGCCAGGCTCGAGGTCGTAACGCTAAGTTGTGGATTGACCGTGATACTGAGCTGCTTGGTCGCCGTCTGCGCGGTGGGCGTTTCCGAATCCGTGACCGTGACGGTGAACGTTGTCGTTCCCAAAGCCGTCGGTGTTCCGGAGATCGCACCGGTGGAACCATTCAGAGACAGCCCGGCAGGCAAGCTGCCGGGCGTGACTGTCCAGGTATAAGGAGACACTCCGCCCGCGGCCTGCAAGGTGGCGCCAGCATATACCGACTGCGCGACGCCGTTGGGAAGCGAACTGGTGACTACGCTGAGCGGCGCCGCGGCGATGGTAATGCTCAGAGCCGCAGTCGCGGTTGCTCCTGTCGGCAACTCCGCATCCGTGACTTTCACAGTGAAGTTGATGGGGCCGGTTACGCTGCCCGTCGACGTGCCCGAGATCTGGCCGGTGCTGGTGTTCAACGTCAGGCCGGCCGGCAGAGCGCCGACGCTGACCGACCACGTGTAAGGCGTGATGCCGCCGGTGGCGGCCAGGGTCGCGCTGTAAGCTGTACCGAGCGTCCCACCCGTCAATGACGACGTGCTCACACTTAGTGGTGGTGCGCTGACGGTGATACTCAGATTCGCGCTCGCGGTCTTGGTCGGACTCTCCGAGTCCGTGGCCGTGACCGTGAAGTTGATCGCTCCCACTTGTGGTCCGGTGGGTGTTCCGGTGATTGCGCCGGTCGAAGCGTTCAATGAGAGACCTGCAGGCAAACTGCCGGTTGTCACTGCCCACGTGTAGGGCGTGATACCGCCGGTAGCAGCCAAGGTCTGGTTGTAGGCCGTACCCACAACCGCCGCAGCCAGCGAGGAGGTAGTGACCGTGAGCTGCGGGTTAATGGTGATGCTCAGTTGCTTGGCTGCGGTTTGTGGCGTCGGTATTTCCGAGTCGGTGGCCGTGACCGTGAAGGTGAACGGTCCCGAAGCCGTCGGCGTTCCGGAGATCGCACCGGTGGAGCTGTTCAGGGACAGTCCTGCGGGCAAACTTCCGGTTGTGACTGACCAGGTGTAGGGAGACACTCCGCCCGTTGCCTGCAAGGTGGCGCCAGGGTATACCGACTGCGCCACGCCGGTGGGAAGCGAACTGGTCACCACGCTGAGCGGCGGCGCCGTGATGGTAATGCTCAGGGCCGCGGTCGCGCTTGCTGCCGTCGGCTGCTCCGAATCCGTCACCTTCACGGTGAAGTTGATTGGACCCGTCATGTTGCCGGTCGGCGTGCCCGTAATCTGACCGGTGCTGGCGTTTAATGTCAGTCCGGCCGGCAGAACGCCGACGCTGACCGACCACGTGTAGGGCGTGATTCCGCCCGTGGCTCCGAGCGTCGCGCTGTAAGACGTACCCAGGGTCCCGCCTGCCAGCGACGCTGTGGTTACGCTCAGCGGCGGTGCACTGACGGTGATACTCAGATTCGCAGTTGCGGTCTTGGTCGGACTCTCTGCGTCCGTCACCGTGACCGTGAAGTTGATCGCTCCCACTTGTGGTCCGGCCGGCGTTCCGGTAATTGCCCCGGTCGAAGTGTTCAAAGAGAGACCTGCGGGTAAACTGCCGGTCGTGACCGCCCATGTATAGGGCGTGATGCCACCAGTAGCGGCCAAGGTCTGGTTGTAGGCCGTGCCCACCACCGCAGCGCCCAGCGAGGTGGTGGTGACCGCAAGCTTTGGATTGACCACAATGCTCAGATTCGCGGTTGCCGTTTTTGCGGTCGGTGTTTCGGAATCGCTGACCGTGACCGTGATGGGCGATGTACCGGCCGTAGTCGGTGCTCCCGAGATCGCACCCGTCGCGGCGTTCAGAGACAGGCCGGCCGGCAATGTGCCCGTCGTCACTGACCAGGTGTAGGGCGAGACCCCGCCTGTGGCCTGCAAAGTGGCAGAATACGCGGACTGCACTACTCCCGTCGCCAGCGAACTGGTCGTTACGCTGAGCGGCGGTGCCGTGATCGCGATGCTCAGATTCGCCTCCGAGGCCTGCGTTGTTGGCGTCTCAGAGTCCGTCACCGTCACCCCAAAATTGATTGGCCCCGTCACATTGCCGGTCGGCGTGCCCGTGATCTGGCCGGTTGAACCGTTCAGCATGAGACCTGCAGGCAAGCTGCCGATTGTCACCGCCCACGAATAAGGTGCGACTCCGCCCGTCGCCGTAAGTCCCTGACTATAAGCTGTGCCCAGCGTTCCGCCCGTCAGCGACGACGTGGTCACAGTCAAGGTCGGTGCGCTGATCGAGATGCTCAGGTTGGCCGTGGCGGTCTTGGTCGGACTCTCCGAGTCCGTTACCATAACTGTAAAGCTGATCGTTCCAACCTGCGGACCGGTTGGTGTTCCCGTGATGGCTCCCGTGGAGGCATTCAGACTCAGGCCGGCCGGCAGGCTGCCCGTCGTCACTGCCCAGGTATACGGCGTGATGCCGCCCGTCGCCGCCAGAGTCTGGCTGTAGGCCGTTCCCACCACACCAGCCGGCAGGCTCGCGGTCGTCAGGGCAAGCACCGGGTTGACCACAATCTGCATACTTGCGCTCGCCGTCTTGGCAGGCGACGAGGAATCGGTAACCGTGACCGTAAAGCTGTATGTAGTAGGGGAAGAATCAGCGGCTCTGGGCTTTCTGGGGATGGCCTGGGTAGGGGCCGTTGGTGTTCCGGAGATGACGCCGGTCGAAGCGTTCAGGGTCAAGCCTGGCGGCAGACTCCCCGATGTTACTGCCCACGTGTAGGGCGGCGTTCCACTATTGGCCTGCAATGTCGCGGAATACGAGGAATTGACGACGGCCGCCGGTAGCGAACTGACGGTGACTACGCTAAGCGGAGCCGGCGTCGACGCGCCGCATGCAACCAGCAAAGAGACCAGCACTATCACGAAGAACGCACTAATATAGCGGACAGCCGAAGTCATTTTAGGAACCTCTCCCATTTCTGCTTGCACGGACTAACATTTACTCGTTTCGGGAAAGTTATCCATCGATAACTCGAAAGGGAGGTTACGAACGTTACTTTAGGGAGTCTCTCTGCGTTCCCAGAGTCTGCCCCTTAGTAATGCTTCTTTCGTTCGAAAACCCTCTGAAAACTACCTGCAAGGTGTTCGAGAGCGGCGGCGCGGGTTCCGGCAAAACGAGGGCGAGACGGAGAAATGAAGAACGTTGTACGCTGGCGCGAGACGACCGCGATAAGTTGAGGCTTGGGGCCAGACGCGATTTTACTTCAGCGGAAGGACCCATTTATGAAGTGGGCAACCCCTGCCGGTCTATTGGAATCATTCATTTAGCGAGACAGTGCCAACTCCACAGCTTTCGTTGCCTGGCCAGTTTCGCTCAACGTAAGATTGGCGTACGGTGATCGGCCAAACCGGCCAAGCTTCCCATCCTCGGCCTTGTACACAAGTTCCTGCCCGATGACGCAGCCAAAACCCCCAGGCCCTGGACCGCTTTCCCAGCGCCAAGCCAAGGGCCGCCTCTGCCCTGAACGATAGGTCGGCGTCCCATGACAGCCCACAAAACAGTTTGAAGTGGTAATCAGGCTGGGTGTGAATGCCGGCCGCGAACGTTAGCGCTCTTGCAGAGCGTTCCTGATGCCGAGGCCAGTATCTTCTCGATTTCTTCCCGCAGCCAGCGATTTGCCGGGTCATTCTCCACACTCTCGTGCCAATACAAGTGGGCTTCGAGGCGTGGCGCCTGGAGCGGGAAGGGATACAACTGGTTCACATGCCCGGGGTTCAGCAGTTGCGCATGGCGCTCCGGCAAGGTCAGCAGCATGTCGGTCTCACTGACCACCATGCAGGCGGTGAGATTGTGTTGGCTGCGCAGGAACACCTGGCGACGCAGGCCCCGCCGGCTCAATTCAATGTCGATCAGGCTGGGCCCCTGGCGCCGCGAAGAAACCTGAATATGGCGTTGTGCCAGATAAGTATCCAGGTCGAGTTTGCTGGTAATGGCCGGGTGACCGCGGCGCGCGACGACCGCGAACGGTTCATTCAGGAGCCACTTATGCCGTATACGATCGGTCATCGTCATGGGGATGTCGATCGCGAGGTCGATGGAACCACTCGCCAGTTCGGTCTCCAGATCCCTGCGCTTGGCCCGGGACGTGGTGATCGACATTCCCGGGGCGGCATGGGTAAGCCGTCGCAACAGGGATGGAAGAATCAAAGCCTCGGCATATTCCCACAAGGAGAGATGAAAGTTTCGACGCGTGTCAGCGGGAACAAAGTTGCGGCTTTGGCTGAGGTTCACTTCTAGGATCTGCAGAGCTTGTCGCACTTGCCCGATCATGTTCCGCGTGAAGGGCGTCGGCACCATGTGCGGACCCTGGCGGACAAACAGCGGGTCCTGCAGAAGATCGCGGAGTCTCTTCAGGGCGTGACTGATTGCGGGTTGTGTGAGGTTCAACTGCTGGCCCGCTCGAGTGATGTTGCCTTCGCGATAGATGGCTTCCAGCACCACGAACAGGTTCAGGTCGACCTGACTTAAATGCACGGCACATATATTACAAGATTCACAAGATTCATTAGCAGAATTCTGCTGAAGTCGCTAGGCTAGAATGCCTGCGGGGTGGGCGATATCCAATGGATTTTTCCCGGTCACCGAAAGCCCAGAGTTTTGTGGAGCGGCTCTCCAAGTTCATGCAAGAGCATGTGCTGCCGGCGGAGGCGGAATATTGCGCGCAATTGGAGAATGTTCCCGACTGGCATCGCTGGAAGCAGCCCCCGGTGATGGAGGCGCTGAAGGCCAAGGCTCGGGAAGCTGGATTGTGGAACCTGTTCCTCCCCGACCGGGAGTATGGCGCCGGGCTGAGTAATGTGGAGTATGCGCCGCTAGCGGAGATCATGGGGCGATGCTCGATTGCCCCCGAGGTTTTCAACTGCAATGCGCCCGACACCGGCAACATGGAAGTGCTGGTGAAGTATGGATCAGCGGCGCAGCAACAACGTTGGCTCACGCCCCTGCTCGCGGGCGAAATTCGTTCCACGTTCTGCATGACGGAACCGGATGTGGCTTCCTCGGACGCAACCAACATGCAAGCTACGGCCCTCATCGAGGGAGACCAGGTCGTGCTCAGCGGCCGGAAATGGTGGAGTTCCGGAATTGGCCATCCTCATTGCCGGCTGCTCATTTTTATGGGCATCACGGACCGCTCTGCCTCGAGGTACCAGCGTCATTCGATGGTTCTGGTTCCGCTCGACACTGCTGGCATCAAGATCGAGCGGATGGTGCCCGTGTTTGGGTCGTATGATTCGCCCTTTGGACACGGCGAGGTGAGCTTCAGCAATGTACGTGTGCCGCTCGACCACATCATTGCGGGAGCGGGCCGCGGTTTCGAAATCGCACAGGGCCGACTAGGTCCCGGCCGCATTCATCACTGCATGCGCACTCTGGGAGCGGCCGAACGTGCGCTCGAACTTTTGTGCCGGCGTTCGCTGCATCGTGTCGCTTTTGGCAAGCCTCTGGCCGAACTGGGCGCCAACCCCGATGTCATTGCCAATGCCCGCATCATGCTGGAGCAAGCTCGGCTTCTCACTCTCAAGGCCGCTTGGATGCTCGATGAGGTTGGCGCCAAAGGTGCTCGCAGCGAAATCTCACAGATCAAAGTCTCCGTGCCCAACATTGCGCTGGAGATTATCGACCAGGCGATTCAGATGCACGGAGGTGCGGGCGTGTCCGCGGATTTTCCACTGGCCGAGATATTTGCCACGATCCGTACGCTGCGCATCGCCGACGGGCCCGATGAAGTGCATCGCGCTTTGATCGCCAAGCTGGAGCTGGGGAAATACAAACCCGGGAGCGTGGGTTCGGATTGACTGAGGACAGCTCTTGGGTCTTAGGTCCTAAAATAAAACGTTTACTCCGCCGCCAGTTGTGCACGGCGGAGATGGGCCTAGAAGGTGAAGCGCAGGCCGAACTGGATCTGGCGCTTGGGGAAGGCGGAGGTGAAGGCGAGCGGCGTACTGGATGTTGCCGTTCCTCCCCCGGCAAGCGGGGTTCCCGGCCGCATGCCCCGCACGTTGAAAGTCGTGAAGCCGGGGGTGAATCCAAAAAGGGGACTTACTTCATTATTTACACTGGCGAAGTTTGTACGGTTGGCGATGTTGAACCCCTCCGCGGTAAACCGCACGTTCGCTTTTTCGCCCAGCTTGTGTGCCCAGCTTAAGCGCATGTCGAAGTCGATATAGTCGGGGCCCAGACCGGTGTCACGAGGGGCCCCGATGGGACGTTCATTGGTGGTGTGATTGTTGCCGTTCACCTCTCCTCCGGCGAGCAGGTTGAAAGGATGTCCGCTGTGAGCTTCGAAAATGGGGGCTAGCTGGAAACCCGACAAGATAGGTTGTCTCCAGGGGCTATCGAGCACTCCCGCGATCAGCACCTTGTGCCGCTCAGCAAACTCGGACAGGCTGCGATCCAGGTTGAGGTTCGTTGGATCCTGCGGCCCGTAGTCGGTGTTGTAATCCGTGGATGTGTCGAATCCCTTACTGAAGGTGTAGTTTCCGAACAAGTTGAAGTGCTCACTAAAGCGCTTCTTGACTTCCACGATGCCGCCTTCGTAAAGAGCGTAGGCCCCGGAAGTATATTGGTTGTTCTGCACGATCAAAGGATTCACGAAACATTGGACAGTGGTCGCACAGGGAAACACCCCTCCTGGGAACTCGGTGCCGCCGAGTGGGTCGGCCGCCGGACTCGTATTCCAGTTGCGATACGAAACCGTCGAACCATTGGCTAGAGGTACGGTGCTGAACGGCGCGGGCAGCAGATTGGTGTCGATGGCTACCGGGAGCCTCTGGGTGTGGGAGTAGATGGCGCTTAGAGAAATCGAGAAGCCCTGCGAGATCTCGCGTTCGATTCCGAAGGAGGCCTGCTGCGCGATCGGGGGACGATAGCCGGGCTGGTTCACGAAAATTACCTGCAGTGGAGAGAGCGGACCGGTATTAGTAACGTCGATGCCCAACGGGGCCACGGCCGCCGGCGTAATACAGGCATTATTTCCTGCGGTCGGCGTGGTGCACTGAATCAGTCCCTGCCCAAAGAGCGTCTGGAAAATAGCCGCCGATCCGGCTATGCCCAATTGCGGAACCCCGGAGAAACCGTCGGCATAGATGGAAATCTCGCGGTTACAGGGGCTGGTGCCAGCACCGGGGATTATCGGGAAGCCAAATTGGGAGATTCCGCAGATTCCGGAGACGTTGGCGACTTGGCCGGCTCCAGTCGCATTTTCGACGGCGGACTTGTTCTTGTTCACAACGCCGAGGCTTAAGTCGACGTCGGGAATTTGGGCGTCGACCGGTCCATAGAAGATTCCATATCCGCCCCGAATCACCGTTTTGTGGTTGTTGAAGGGATCCCACGCGAAAGAGATACGAGGGGCAAAATCCTTCTTATAGGTGGTTAAAGGAGCAAATTGCGTGTCCAGTTCATAGCGCAGGCCGTAGTTCAGGGTAAAGTTTGACGCTATCTGCCAGGAGTCCTGCGCGTAGAACGCGGTCAGCGGGCGAGTGTAATCTCCGTATGTCGGATTTCCGAAGCCCTGCTGGTAAATTTCGGGAAGGCCCAAACCGGCCGCTTGCAACGAGTTGACCGTGGCGCCTGCGAGCTGAGGGCTGAGCGCAACTCCTGGGAGCGAGCCGAAGACAAAGCGTCCCGGGAAAAAGGTGTGCGACTCGGTATGATTGCCGCGGAGCAGTTCGTAAGCGCCGAACTTGAAAGTATGGTGGCCGCGGACTTGGGTGAAATTGTCGGCGAATTCGTAGCGGCGCAGGATGGTGATGTTGGGCAGGAAAATGTTCGTTCCCAGGTTATTGATGAAACTTGGAATCTGAAGACCGACCTGGGCCGGCTCGTTCGGAATCACGTTGAAGCTGTTGTAATCCCACTGCACGCGGGCCTCGTTCTGGGTGGCTGCGTTGAACTGGTGATACCAGGCGGCTTGCAGATTATCGTCGTAGGTGTGGATGGAGCTTCCCGCCGAAAAAGCGGTCAATGACTGCACATCCGGTGACTCCTCCAGATCGTGCCCATACCTGTAGGTCACGGAAATTTCGTTGTTCACATCAAAGCGGTGATCAAGACGGCCTGAGGCCAGATACTCCCGCGTGTTGTAGGGGAAGACTCCGCCTTCGGTTTCAAACTGGCTTACAAGGAAAGCATTGATCGCGATCTGGCCCGGAGTTACGAACGGGTTCGTGCTGGGGAGGGGGTAGATCGACAGAAGGCCCTGGAGCGCAATGGCGCACTCCGGCCCCGGCAAATCTGGAAGCCCAGCTAGGCAAGGCACAGAGTTTAGGTTGGTTGCCAGCGCGGTGACAATCGCCTGTTGCGCAAACCTCGGATCGGTAGGCGCAAAAGGGTTCGTGGTGGCGCTCGCGGAGGGCCCGGCGAAAATCGAACTTTGGGTCAGAAGGGGAACTGAGTTCTGTGAGTCCTGCCGCAGGCCTTCGAAAGATGCAAACAGAAATGTTCTGTCTTTCTGAATGGGGACGCCAATGGTGCCGCCGTATTGCTGGCGGCTGAGCGAATTCTTGATTGGATCGCCGGTAGAAGTGGTGTTGAAATTAGAGTAGGTCGGATCCGGCGCCAGGGCTGAGCTGAAAGCGAACGGGTCGCGGGCATCCATCGCATCGTTGCGGAAAAAGCCGTACAGGGTGCCGTGCACATTGTTGGTGCCGGACTTGGTCACAATATTGATCGACGCGCCGGTAGCCGCCCCCAGGTCCGCAGCGTAGTTGCTGCGATTGATTTGGAATTCCTGCACATCGTCCTGGTTCACGGTGAGGCGCACTCCACCGCTATCGCCTGAGGTCTCACCACCGTCCACCGTTATGCTGTTTCCACGGCCATTACTGCCATAGAACGACAGCCCGCTTTGCGGTGTTTGCTTGACTCGGAAATCCTGGTCTCCGGCCAGCCGGGTGGAATCGGAAACACCGGGCGCGAGCAAGGTAAACGTAAGGTAATCGCGCCGGTCAATGGGCAGGTCGGCGATGTACCGTTGCGTGATTGTGTCGGCCTGGCTGCCTCGTTCAGTTTCCACTACCGGAGGCTGATCGGTCACCTCGATCACCGTCGCCACCTGCGACGGCTTCAGCTTGAAATCGGAAACGACCGTCTGGCCGATGGCGACCGTCACGCTCTTTCGAATCTCCGTCGCAAAACCCTGCATTTGCGCGCTGACGTCGTAAATGGCTGGCGAAAGCCCTGCTACTCGGAAGTGACCGGCGTCGTTGGTCGTGGTTGTGCGTTTCAAGCCGGTCTGCGAATCGATCACGGTGACAGTCGCTTTGAGCACAACACCGCCGGAAGAATCGGTTATCGTCCCAGTGATTTCTCCTGACGTGCCAACGCCTTGAGAGTGAGCCGAAAGGGTGGCGAACAGGAGGCACGCAACAACCCATGCGATTGCTTTCATCGTGGAATCGACGGCTGCCCGTGTCCAAGAAGGTTCGTGGCAGAATGAATCTGCGCGATCCTTGAAACCGCTTTGTTTGAAGCCCATATCCCCCACCTCACCAGGCCTTGCCTGTGACAACAAAAGATGCGCGCCGCCGCTAATCAGGATGCGCACAGATTCTCCCACTTGCGAGACGCCGCCAGAGCAGAACCTGCCCAGCTTTTCTTTTTTGTGGTGGATCTGCTGAAAGGGAACGAACAAGAACTCCCCACGCTCCTGCCACTTCAGGGCGTCGAATCCTCATGATGGGCGCGAGCGTATCCGTCTTCGTGAAATTCATCAAATGAATTGTTTTGATGATGATGTATGACTGCCGTGAATGCCAATTTGCAGGTCGATTTCGCCCTCGCCGATGCGCTCAGTCCGTTCCTGTTTTCGAGTCTGGTTCTCCGCGAGCCTGCGCCAAGAGAAACTCAACTATTTCCTGGTGTGATGCCTCTGGCTGGTCGGTAAGAAATAAGTGACTCGCATGCTCCAGCAAAACGAATTTGGCGCCCGGAATCCGCTCTGCGATCAACTTTCCGTTGCCGGCAGGTACTAGCGCATCGGACTTCCCGTGGATGACCAGCGTTGGGACTGTGATCTGATCGATTCGGCTGTAGCTCTCCCAGAACAGGATTCCCTGTAGTTGAGCCATGTAGCCCTCAGGGGAGGGGAGCCAGGGCTGGCGGACACGGATATCTTCCTCGATTCTATCTCGCGGGGTGGCGGCGTCGTAGATGTAAGGAAGGATGGCGTCGCGCGCTTGTTCTGGCGTCATGCCACGCGCCAACAATATGTCTATGACCTTGCTCTCGGCGTGCACTGCTGAAACTCCGCCGGGTGAAGTGCAGCCCAGAACCAACGAACGGGTCCGCGCTCGATGCTGGAGCGCGAATTCCTGGGCAATCATGCCGCCCATGGAGACGCCGAAAACGTGCGCGCCGGCGACGCCGGCGGCATCCAGAACCGCGGCCGCGTCCGACGCCATGGTCGCAATTGAATAAGGTCCGGGAGGCACGGCGCTGAGTCCCACGCCTCGATTGTCGAAGGCGATCGTCCGAAAGTTTTGCGCCAACACCGGGCGCGTGCGATGCCACATGCACGACGCATAGCCGAGGCCCATGATCAGCAGGAGCGGATCTCCCCGGCCCTGTTCGTCCCAGTAAATCTTCGCCCCTTGATTTTCCACGAAAGGCATCGAGTCCTTCCTTTGCCCGGAAGCCCGGGTGAAACTCGAATCTCGAAATCCAACGCCTGAAGGCCTGCCCGATACGAGACGCATTCACGCCGTGGAGACGCGGTAAGCCGCATCTCTACTATGGGTCTAATTCACTTTCAGCATCAACTTGCCTGAATTCCCACCTTTGAAAAGCTTGAGCAGAGTTTCAGGAAAAGTTGCGAGTCCTTCGACAATGTCCTCGCGCGATTTCAGCTTGCCCGCTGACATCCAGGCCGCCATTTCAGCGCCAGCTTGCGCGTAGCGATCGGCGAAATCCAACACTAGCATGCCCTTCATGGTTGCTCGATTCGACAACAGGGATAAGTAGTTGCTCGGTCCCGAGATAGGACCGGTATTGTTGTACTGGGAGATCGCACCACAGATCACGATGCGGGCGTGTAGCTTGAGATGCGCCAGCGCGGCGTCGAGAATCGTGCCGCCCACGTTATCGAAATAGACGTCAATGCCGTCCGGGCAATGTTTCCGAAGGGACTGTTTCAGGTCGTCGGATTTGTAGTCGATCGATGCATCGAAGCCCAGCTCGTCTCCGATGTAGCGGCACTTCTCTGGCCCGCCTGCGATGCCCACCACGTGGCAGTTCCTGATTTTCGCGATCTGCCCGACTACCGAGCCCACCGCTCCTGCTGCAGCCGAGACTACAACCATATCTCCCGGCGTCGGCTGGCCCGTATCGAGAAGCCCGAAATACGCGGTCATTCCCGTCATGCCCAGGACGCTGAGATACTTTGGAAGCGGGGCGACCCGGGCATCGATCTTGGTTACCCCCTTACCGTCGGTCAGTGCATACTCCTGTACCCCGAACAAACCGGAAACGTGATCGCCCACGGGAAAGCGGGGGTTGCGCGATGCTTTTACGATCCCTACCCCCAGCGCCCGCATAAGTTCGCCGATGCGCACCGGGGGCATGTAGGAACGCGCGTCATTGATCCACATGCGCATGGCTGGATCCAGCGAAATGTATAAGACCTGAACCACCAGTTCGCCGTCCCTCGGTTCCGCGACCGGCTCCTCAGCGTAGGTCCAGTCGCTAGGTTTTGGCATTCCTACCGGGCGCGCTGCCAACAGAAATTTGTGATTGGTGAGTGCCATGCTACCTCCTTCGTTGTGGATCTCTCACACTCAGACCGCATAGCGTTCGCTCGCAATAAGTCGCCCTGCAATCTGGCGGCGCAACGCAATCGCATTCGCTGGATCGTGACTCGCATAGGCGCGCAGACGAGAAAGATTCCGTCGCAATTCTTCGCCCTCGTTGCAGGCACTCAATACCGTTCTCGACGAGAGCTCGACTCTGGCGATGGCATCCCGCAAATACACAGCGCAGACATCGGCGGCATCGACTCCTCTACCAGCCGCCGCTAGCTTCCGGCTGCGCAGCAGGGCCGACTCCATGGCAAATACCTCCATAAAGATGTCAGACAGGTTCATGATGATCTCCTGTTGATGTTCAATCTGCGCACCATATTCCTGGTGCGCCACCGCCAGCGTCAACAGGGCAATCTTCTTCGCGTCGTGGACAAGGTCCAGCTCCACATCATCCGGAGTTCGCCGCGATTCCGCTTCTTGGAGGACGGCGCGCGCCGCCTCAAACAGAGGCAAGAGTCCCCGGGCCGCACGCTTCAATGGCATGCCTGTGATCACCAACCGGTTAATTTCGCTGGTCCCCTCAAACAGACGGTTGATGCGGGAATCACGATAGGCGCGTTCGACGACGTAATCCTGATGGTATCCGTAACCGCCGTGAATCTGGACGCCTTCATCGACCACATAATCCAGCATTTCGGAGGCATAGACCTTGACCATCGAGCACTCCGCGGCAAACTCTTCGATGGCCTTTAGTTCTTGAGAACCCCCCGCAGAAGACGTGGTCAATTCCGGGGACGAGGCGTGCCTCTGATTTTCAATGAGTCCCACAACCCGCCACGTCATCGACTCCGCGGCAAAAATCCGGATTGCCATCTCCGCCAGCTTGTGTTGAATCGCTCCAAACTCGGAAATCGTCGAGCCGAATGCCTTGCGCTGCTTGGCATACTTCAGGCAAATCGCGAGCACGTTCTTCGCGGCTCCGACCGTAGCCGGACCCAGTTTCAGCCGCCCGATGTTCAGGATGTTGAATGCGATCACATGACCGCGGCCAATTTCTCCCAAGACGTTCTCCACCGGCACTGGAACATTATCCAGATACACGGCCGTGGTGGAACTTCCGGTGATGCCCATCTTGTGTTCTTCGGCCCCGCTGCTCACGCCGGGAAAGTTTCGCTCAACCAGAAATGCGGTGAACTTTTCTCCTCCAACCTTGGCAAACACCGTGAACAGATCGGCCGCGCCGCCGTTGGTGATCCACATCTTCTGGCCATTCAGGATGTAGTGCTTTCCATCAGCGGAGAGATCGGCGCGCGTCCGTGCCGCGAGCGCATCTGACCCAGCCAGAGGCTCGGTGAGCGCATAGGCGGCGAGCATCTCGAGGTTGGCGAGCTTCGGCAGATACTTCCGCTTCTGCTGCTCGTTGCCAAAATAGACAATCGGCAGCGTGCCGATGCCAGTGTGCGCCGAGTGCCAGCCTCCGTAAGAACCGTCTCGTCCCATACGTTCGGCCGTCACCATCAGAGACGGCAGATCCATGGCCATCCCGCCATACTCTTCCGGGATCGCCATCGCGGTCAGACCAAGCTCCACTGACTTGCGCAGCACAGCCATCGCAACGCCCGGCTTCTTTTCGCGGATCGCCGGCAAATTCGGCTCCACTTCATTGGCCCAGAATTCGTCCACCATGTGGCCAACGGCGAGATGCTCTTCGCTCAGATCTTCGGGCGTGAAAATGTCCTGGAGGCTCGATTCTTCGATCAGAAACGCCGTCCCTTTTGTTGCCTTGCGTGGAATGTCTGTTAATGTCGTCATGAAAAGCTCCTATGCCACCTTTTGAAATTGAGAACCTGAATTCCTTGAAGCCGTGCGAGGGAAGCGAGTTTCCCCGGACCGACTGATTCATTGTCACGCAAGGTCGCATCCAGAAATTTGCCGAGGCCACCGGGGACGCTCATATCGTTCCGCTCTCCGCGCAATGCCACGAGGCGCGCAGCAGGGTGTGAATTCTGGCCGGCATGGTCGCGAAACGCTCATCGTGAGTAAGTCCCTGGGCATAGCGAGAGTAGATTTGCTGGATGATGACAGCGACTTTGAAGCGGGCGAACGTCAGATAAAAGACCATGTCGCCGGGGTCGCGGCCGGTCGCAACCGCATAGCGTCCGACCAGTTGTGCCCGCGTCAGGGTGCCCGGTAACGTGGTCGGCGCGCTGCGAATTTCTTGAAGCTCTCCGGAATCTTGCAGGTCGGTCCAGTAGGCGAGCGCCGTGCCCAAATCCGAGAGTGGGTCTCCGAGCGTGCACATCTCCCAATCCAGAACGCCGACAATCTTCGTCGCATCACAGGGATCGAGCACCACGTTGTCGTACTTGTAGTCATTGTGGATCAGCGCTGTCTCATGACTGTTCGGTATTTGTGCGGTGAGCCAGGACGAAATGCGTTCGACTTCCGGCAGGTCATGCGTTTTTGAATTGTGATAGCGCTCGATCCAGCCCCTGACCTGGCGTTCGAGATAGCCTTGCGGTTTGCCCAGGTCCGCCAGCCCGATAGCCGCGTAATCCAGGCAGTGCAGACGCGCAAGATTATCGACAAACGCTTCGCTCAATCGTCGCGCAGTCTCCGGCGGAAAAAACATGTCCGGAGGGGGATCGCGACGCATAATAATTCCGTGAATCGGTTCCATGAGGTAGAACGGCGCGTTGAGAATCGACAGATCGTCGCAATAGACGAGCGCCTTCGGCGCGGCGGGATAGGCGGCGTGCAGTTTCGACAGGACCCGATATTCGCGCGCCATGTCGTGCGCGGAGTGGACCTTGCTGCCGAACGGCGGGCGCCGCAGCACCAGTTTCCTGCTTCCCATCCGGAGCAGATATGTCAGATTGGAATGGCCGCTCGGGAACTGTTCAATGTAAACCGGTGCGTTGTGGCCGAAGTGGTCTTGCAGAAAGGGCTGCAGGCAGGCGACATCAAGTTCTTCGCCTGCCCTCACTGTTCCCGCTTGATCGCAAAGTGCCAACATATTCGCGCTTCCTGTAGTCGCTATCGGTAGGTCAGCAACCCGTCGCCGTCGAGGTGCGGGTGGGCGTTGAATGTGCTCAACGTGAATCGCTCGCCAGAGGCCACAAAGCTGCTGAACGAAGCGTTGCGCGACATCCAGGTCAGTTGCAGCGTGTCCTCGGCGGACAAATGGAGGGCCCGGCGCATCGCCGCGCCAATCGGTCCCGCCGATGTGAAGATTACCGCGGTCGCTGCCGGAGCAGTGTCCCGCACTACTTGCGCCATCCCTCGCTCCACCCGCAAACAGAACTCGTGCCAGGATTCAATGCCGGATGCAGTAACTTCTCCCGCGACCCACTTGCTGATCACCGCCTCAAACAGCTGCTGAAACGCTATGCGCCGGTCATCGGAGGGGGCGGAGCCGGCGGCCTCGCTGGCCTTCTCGTATGCGCGGCGTAATTCTTTGATCTCGGCATTCACCTGCAGCAATTGCGGAAGGCATTCCCGCATCACTGCTTCGGCTTGATATTCGTCGAATTCGCTCATGACCTCAGCCTCGGGAAACACAACTCCGGCGCGCCGATATCTTTCGGCCACGATGCGGGACGTCGCCAGTTGCCGCACACGCGGGCCCGAATAGGCGCGGCTCGAAACCATGCCCCGCCGCGCCCAATATTCTCCCAGCAATCTGGCCTGCGTTTCGCCATTCGGGCAAAGCTTGTCATAGTCGGGCTCCAGAAAAGACGCTTGGCCATGGCGCACCAGGATGATGTGGCTCACGTCGTCTCCAGTTACCGACCTTACGCGGCTGCGACCTGCTCCTTGTCGAATTCGGCAAACGTCTTCCCGGCTTCCGCCAGGCGCTTGAGCAGAGGAGCTGGCGCCCAGAGTTCTCCGTGCTGCTGATGGAATTCGCAAATACGCTGATAGATCCTCTGCAATCCCACCGTGTCGGCGTGCCACATGGGGCCGCCGCGGTAGGCGGGGAATCCGTAGCCGTTGAGGTAGATGATGTCGATGTCGACCGCGCGCAGCGCGTATCCCTCTTCGAGAATCCGCGCTCCCTCATTCACCAGCGCATAGATACAGCGGTCGGCGATTTCTTCGGCGGAGATATGCCGTTGCGGAATTCCCGCCTCCGCGCTCCACTTCCGCACAAGCGCGGCCACCTCGGGATCCACACTAGCCCGCCGGCTTTCGTCGTACTGGTACCATCCCCTTCCCATTTTCTGGCCGTAGCGGCCCATTTCACAAAGACGGTCTTCGGCGAACGGCTGGCGGATTCCAGGCTTTTCAAGATGGCGGTACTCCTTGCGAATGCGCCAGCCCACATCGAGACCGGCCAGGTCGCCCGTCGCCAGTGGCCCCATCGCATTGCCGAATTCGACCAGCGTACGGTCGACCGCCTCCACCTCCGCTCCTTCTTCAACCAGAAACTGCGCTTCCCGCCGATACGGACCGAACATGCGGTTGCCCACGAAGCCGCGGCAGTTTCCTACCAGCACGCCAATCTTGCCCAGCCTCTTCGAAAGTTGCATACAGGTGGCAATCACATCCTTGCTCGACTTTTTTCCACGCACAATTTCGAGCAAGCGCATGACATTGGCGGGACTGAAGAAATGCGTGCCGATCACCGCTTCCGGCCGCGACGTCGCGCTGGCGATTTCATCGATGTTGAGTGTCGAAGTATTGCTCGCCAGTATCGCGCCTGGCCGGCAGGCGCGGTCCAAGTCCGCAAAGACGCTTTTCTTCAGCGCCATGCCTTCGAAAACCGCCTCCACCACCATGTCTACCTCGGAGAACGCATCGTAGTTGAGCGCGGGCGTGATCAGTTGCAGATGCTCGTTCACAAAAGCCTGACTGAAACGCCCGCGCTGCAGCGAGCTGGCGTAATTCTTTCGAATCTTTTCCATCCCAACATTGAGCGTCGCCTCGTCCACGTCCTTCAAAAACACCGGAATGCCGGCGTTGGCAAACACCATTGCGATCCCGCCGCCCATTGTGCCGGAACCAACGACCGCAACCCGGTTTACGGGGATGGTAGGCGTCTCTTTTGGAACGTTGGGAATCTTCGCCACCTCCCGCTCACCGAAGAAAACATGGATGAGCGCCTTTGACTGATCGGAGAAGAGGCATTCGGTAAAAAGCTTGGCTTCGAACTGGCAGCCTTCGTCGAAGGGCAATTTGGTTGCGCACTCCACCGCATCGACCGCCGCCGCCGGGGCTTTCACGCCTCGTTGTTTTTTTGCAACCGCAGCGCGCGCAGCGATAAGAATCGCAGCATTCTCCGTCTCGGTTCCCAGGTTCCCCGCCCGCTCTCGCGTTTTGGGCGCGGGCTGGCCGGAGACTTCTCGTGCGAAGGCCACCGCTCCGGCGAGTAGGTCGCCCTCGATCAACCGGTCGATCAGTCCAAGCCCAGCGGCCTCCCGCGCGGAAACCGGCTTACCCTCGGCGCACATCTCCACTGCCTTGGCCACACCTACAAGACGCGGCAGACGCTGCGTTCCACCAGCTCCGGGAATAATGCCTAGCTTCACCTCCGGCTGACCTAGTTGCGCGGTGGGCGAGGCGACCCGGTAGTGACCCGCCATGGCCAATTCCAGTCCGCCCCCAAAAGCGGTCCCATGAATCGCCATCACCACCGGTTTGCCGCTGTCCTCTATTCGCAGCAGTAGCGGAAGCAAGCTTCTGCGGGGTCCTCCCGAGGTCATCTTGCCGAATTCCTTGATATCTGCGCCGGCGACAAAAGTGCGGCCGCCGCCGATTACAACCGCCGCCTTGACGTCGGGATCGCTGTTTATCTCATCGATCGCCGCCCAGATCCCCTCTGGCACGCCTGGGCTGAGAGCGTTCACTGGAGGATTATTAATGGTGATGACCGCGACATCATTCTCTTTGCTGACTGTTACAAGGTTGCTCATCGTGCGCTCCCGGTAACTTCTCACATCCGCCCGGTTGGGGCCCTATACTTCCGGTCCGTCATCCGTATGCAGCGTTGCAGACCCGCCGGCATATTTCTTGCGCAATTCCCTTTTCAAAACCTTGCCCGTGGCGGTCTTGGGCAAGCTCTCGCAAAACTCAATCGATTGTGGACACTTGTAATGAGCCAGGCGTACGCGGCAGAACTCAATTAATTCCACTTCGCCGAGCTTCGATCCAGGTTTGGCTACCACTACCGCTTTCGGCACCTCGCCCCATTTCCGGTCGGCGACCGGAATGACCGCGGCTTCGTAGACGTCGGGATGCGCCGCCAGTACCTTCTCTACGTCGAGCGATGAAATGTTTTCCCCGCCGCTCACGATGATGTCTTTCATGCGGTCCACGATCCGGATGTATCCGTTCTCTTCGATGACGGCCATGTCTCCTGTGTGAAACCATCCGCCTCGCAAAGCCTCGGCGGTGGCTTCCGGCTGTTGCCAGTAGCCCGTCATTACTCCGTCACTGCGGGCAATGATCTCTCCCAGGGTCACGCCGTCGTTTGACACGTCCGTCTCCTCCGCATCAACCACCCGAAGCTCACAACCCGGATAGGCATAACCGGTCATGGCCTGCAGCACATGCCGCTCTTCGGGCGTGCAATGCACGTCCGGTTTAAGTTCGGCAGTCGCCAGCCCGGGCGCACATTCCGTCAATCCATATGCCGAAAAGCATTTGAATCCCAACCTCTGCTCGACCTCGCGGATCAGGGTGGGAGAAGATGCTGCGCCACCGATGACCGCCCACTCCACGCTGCTCAAGTTGTATTTGGAACGCGCCGGCGAGTTCACGAGTACGGTGGCCATAATCGGCACCAGGCTCAGCGCACTCACTTTTTCCCGCTGCACCAGCCGGAATACCTCTTCCGGCAGGAAGCGCGGAAGCATGACATGCGTTCCGCCCACGGACGTAATCGTATGCGCCGCTCCCCAGCCGTTGGCGTGAAACAAAGGAATCGTGTGCAGCACCACGTCCTCGTAGCGGGTGTGATGATATACGGCAAGGTTCATCGCATGCAGGTACACATTCCGATGGGTGAGCATCACACCTTTCGGATTGGCGCTGGTTCCGCTGGTGTAAAACATTTCCGCGACAGAGTTCTCATCAAACTCCATCAGGTCTCTGCGATAGGGAGCGGCCGAGGCCAGCATCTGTTCGTAGGTTTGATCGGAAAGCCAATCCGCATGCGGGGAGCCCGCGATTTGATGGAACTCGAATTCATGAAACGAACGTGCCGAGTGCAGATCCCGCCGGAGCGAATCCACGAGGCCAATAAACTCGTGTTCGAGGAATAGCATCTCCGCTCCGGAATCATTCAGGATGTAAGTAAGCTCCGGTGCGGCCAGGCGAATATTGAGTGGAAGCAAAATGCCGCCGGCTTCCAAAACTCCGTAGTAGGCTTCCAGCAGCCGATGACAGTTCAGGCTGAGAAACGCCACGCGATCGCCCGGCTTCACTCCAGCGCTACGCAACGCTCCCGCCAAACGCCGCACACGATCGCCAAATTCGGCGTAGGTAAACCGCAAGTCCTGGCATACCACCGCCGTCTTGCGCGGAAACTGCTGTTCCGCGTACCGAAGAAATCGCACCGGCGTCAGCGGGAGATTCATAAAAGTTCAGTGTTACCAGGCCGTCTGGCCTCCATCGACAACCAGCACGTGCCCGGTCACGTAGGCCGAAGCGTCCGCTGCCAGAAACACGGCTGCGCCTTTCAGGTCGTGATCGCCGCCAAAACGGCCCATCGGAATCTTCGCCAAAAGGGAATCTTTACGGTGCTCGATGATCCATCCTGACATATGGGTTGGAAACCATCCCGGGGCAATCGCATTGACCTGGATGTTATGCGGGGCCCACTTGCATGCCAGATCTTTGGTGAACGCAATGACTCCACCTTTGCTGGCGTGGTATCCGATCGCCTGCAGTTCCACCGAGGCCCCGCCCAGACCCGCGACCGATGCGATGTTGATGATCTTGCCCGACCTCTGCGCGACCATGGCTTTGCCTGCGGCCTGACAAAAAAGGAACGTCCCGGTCAAGTTGGTGGAGAGAACCTTGTCCCACTGCTCCAGCGTCATGTCTTCGACAGGAGCTCCCCACGACACGCCGGCGTTGTTGACCAGTATGTCGATTCGTCCAAACTTCGCGAGCGTCTGCTCCACGACATGCTCGATTGCCGCCTTGTCTCTGACTTCGCATGCCAAGGCCAGCGCTTGCACGCCCAGACTTCTCAGCGATTCCGCGGCCAGTTCGCAGCGTTCTTTGTTGCGGGCGCAAAGGACGAGATTCGCCCCCATCTCCGCCAACCCCTCGGCCATCTGCCGACCCAACCCCATCGAGCCACCCGAAACAATGGCTATGCGGCCGGTCAAATCAAAAAGTCGTTTGACATTCACTCCGAGCATGACCTTTCCGGATGGTGGCGCCGTACAAAAATGATGGTTAATATCATATTAAAGTCACTAACGTCAATGAACCCATGGCGCGATTTTCAAAGCGTGACGGCGAGATGGCTGGTCCCGTCCGGCTGGACTACTCCTCGATACGGAGCACGACCCGCCCCGAGACTTCGCCGCGGCTTAGTTGCTCCAGTACCTCTTGGACCACTGCGAGCGGGCGCGTCGTCACCTGGCAATGGACGGTCCCGGCTGCCCCCATGGCCAGAACCTCGCGCAGATCTTGGCGTGTGCCCACCGAAGAAGCTTTGATCTGAATCTCGCCGGCCGCCATCAGAATTGGCGGAAACGCGAGATCCTGTGCGGGCAATCCCACCGCCAGCAGCGTCCCGGTTGGGCGCACACAATAAAACGCCAAGTCGTAGGCGGACTTGGCCGCCGAGGCGACCAGGGCAACGTGCACCCCGCCTGAGCCACGCAGTTCCTTTACTACTTTGCTGGTTGCGGCATTCAACGTTCGAGAAGCGCCCAGCGACTTCGCCAGCGCCAGCTTCTCTTCGGAAATATCGATGGCGGTCACTTCCGCTCCGGCTGCCCGGCCAATCTGGACGGCGATGTGGCCCAGTCCACCGATGCCGAAAACTGCCAGGCGCTGGCCTGTGCGAATTCTAGCCTGCTTGAGGGCGCGATGAACCGTGACTCCCGCGCACAGCAGCGGCGCCGCCTGCTCCGGGGAAAGCGTTTCGGGAATTTTGACCACGTGGCTGGCGGGAGCCTTCGTATATTCGGCATATCCGCCGTCCACCATGACTCCGGTGATGCGCTGCCGCACGCACAGATTCTCGTTGCCTTCGCGGCAAAACTCACATTGTCCGCATGTCCACTGCACCCATGGCACGCCGACCCGCTCTCCTACTTGAATGCTCTGTACCGCCGAGCCCCGTTCCGCCACCCGGCCTACGATCTCGTGTCCCAGGATCAGCGGTTTCTTGACGATCCCGGCCAATTGCGTCCAGTCGCCGTCGGCGACGTGCAGATCGGAATGACATACGCCACAGACCTCTACCTTGATCAAAACTTCGTCCGCGCACACTTCCGGACGGGCCACTTCTTCCAGCGATAATGGCGTCTTGAACTGGTGCAGAACGGCGGCCTTCATCGGCTCCCCTCTTTAACGGACATGACTCGCCGGAAAACAAGAACTGACGCGACGCCTAGGGCCGGATGCCGCGCAAGAAAAACTCGACCGCGCTCCGCACCCGGTACGTGAGTTTGTGCGGCCCGGTAAGATCGACCGCCCACTGCCGGACCACCGTGTTGTAGAGCCCTTCCATGAACTCTGCCAGGTGCACGACCGGAAACGCCCGCGTTACTTCACCCCGCTTTTGCCCCTGGGTCAGAATTTCCCGCAGCAAACTCACGGCCGCCTCTTCGTGCCCCCGCAGTTCCGCAGACCGCACGGGATCCATAGCGCCCGACAATACTACCGCTTGCCACAGTTTCCGATCAGCCTCCACCTCCCGCGCCATGGTCACGTACAGCCGCCGCAGGCGCTCGCGCGTCCGAGCCTGGCTCGAAAGTTCCGAACGCAGCCTCAAACAGATACAGGCATAGCCACGTTCTCCCACCTCCCGTAGGACCGCGTCCTTGCTTGCGAAATATCGGAAGAAGGTGGGCTGGCTGATTTCGAGCAGTTGCACGATGTCGTCGATGCGAGTGGCTTCGTAACCCTGCTTACGGAATAACTTGATCGAAGTATCGATGATTTGCTGCCGCAAGCGGGCTTTCTTTCGCTCCCGAAGCCCGACCTCAGGCTGTTCACCCACAGTCTCGGCGGTCATCCTGCGTGCCGCAAGCGCACCCGACATGGCCTCTTTCCTCGTGTATGCCTCAAGGGGGACAATCTGCTACCGCGAGCGTCCCACAAAATGCGAGGGTAACTATAACAAAATAGCGACTAACGTCAAGAGAAGCCAGCGTTCGGCAGTGAGTCTGCAAAGCTTTGGTCGGACATTTTCTCAACCGCGGAGTTAAGTACGGCATAATTCTTCTGCTATCGCTCCGATACTCTGGCCGGTGTATAGCTGCGCAACGACTCGACCATGGCTATGCCTTGTGCCTAAGGAGGGCGATGCCGGACTTTGAGACGCTGTAGGAGCGGTTTGCACCGCAGGGACTTGTGATTCTAGGGATCTCCGATGAAGATGCGACGAAGGTGGAACCGTTTATTCGCGAACGCGGAGTGACATTTCCCGTGCTCCTCGATCCGGGGAGGAAAGTGAATGAGATGTTTGTGGTGGACGGGATTCCCAAGAGTTTCGTCTATGACCGCCAGGGCAGGCTGGTAGCGCAATCGATCGCTATGCGGACCCGGAAACAGTTTCTGGAGATGCTGGCGAAGGCGAGCCAGGGGAAGGTCAGAGGTGAAAACCGCAACCCAAGTCGCGGCCGATAGGGCGCGCGCTTTCTTGCTTTTTTGCAGACCTTCCACTAGATTTCAAGTTTCCGGGATCGAAGAAGCGGAGTTGGCGGAAACCTGTCCGGAGGAGTGGTGGACATGAAGCGGAGATATGTCGGGCTGGCCATGGGCGCGGTGATCGCGGTGGGGATGACGTTGAGTCTGCCGAGTTGCGGGCACGACCAGAAGCTCGTGAGTCTTACGATTCAACCGGGGGCATTCACTTTTCTGGAGCCGTATTCACCCCCTCCAGCGACCAACATCACGGAGCAGTACCACGCGATTGGCACCTACATCCATCCTCCGGCAACCATCGATGTCACCAGCCAGGCAACTTGGAAAGTTGACGACGGGGTGGTTACGATGTCGACTCCCGGGTTGTTCACAGCGGCCGATGGCTATTGCGGTGGCGGGAATATCTCAGCGAGTGTCCCAGAGGGCACCGGCGGTTCGTCGAACGTCGTAATTGCTTATGCGACCGCGACCGTGGATAATCCCGCAGTTGTAAACTGTCCGGGTTACGGCACCGAAGTCACTTTGAGCGTGCAAGTCACGGGGCCCGGGACGGTAACCAGCACAGTCGGCGGGATAAACTGTCCGGGCCAATGCATTGCCACGGTTGCGGTGGGTGCTTCGGTCGGACTCACGGCGGTGCCTAATTCGGGTTACATGGTGACTTGGTCGTCCGCCTGTACATCTGAGAGTGGAAACGATTGCTCCGTCACTATCCCTACCGGCGGCGTCAATGTGCTAGCCACGTTCCTGGCGCAATAAGAGCGCAGGCAAATCGACGGCTACTCGTCGGCTAGCAGTTTTCCGAGCGTGGGCTTGTGTTTTTCTGCTTTCGTCGTCTTGGCAGGCACTAGACGCGACGCCTTGGGCGAGCCCACGCGCTCGCGGGCCATTTCGCGGACCACCTGGGCCGCGGAGAAACTCTTTTTCTTGCGCTTCTTCGGCATGGCGGACGGAAGTTCTTCGATTAATCCTTATAGACCTTCGGCC
>JBAQJU010000267.1:0-11011 GCA_049300475.1 Terriglobales bacterium
TTCGGTTACAAAAGAAACCAGATTATGCGGTCAGAGACCTAGGTTCTTTTTCATAAGCCGCCAGAGGTCACTTTCCAGCAGCTTAGCGATTTCGTGATGACCTTTTTCGTCCGCAACCATGGCTGCGGTTTTCCCTTCATCATTCGCCAGCCTGGGATCGGCGCCGTGCTGGAGCAGAAGTTCGATCATGGGCCGGTCTCCATTTTGTGCAGCGGCGTGGATGGGAGCCCATCCTCCATGCTGGCGGGCATTGGGCGGGGCTCCGTGTTCGAGCAATAGCCGAACGGCCTCGAGGTTACGCGCCGACGCAGCAGAGTGCAGAGGCATGACCGCCATGGGATTCGCGGCGACAGCTTCTACTGCAGCGCCAGCTTCGATCAACAAACGGGCGGACTCAGGCTGGCCAAAGAAACCGGCAAAATGCAGCGCCGTGAATCCATCGCCCGAGCGGGAGTTGACGGCTGCGGGATCGCCGGCCATCTCCTTCAGTAGAACCAGGCGGCCGAGGGAGGCGGCTTCAAAAATATCCAGCGTCTTTTTTCTGTCCGCAATCATGTCCGCGAGGTCGCGGCGGCCACGATATAGCGATTGCATCAGCAGGCTCACACCCTGGGCATCGCGCGCTTCGGCCAATGCAGGTTCTTCTTCCAGAATCCGCCGGAGTCCGTCGAGATCGCCGGCCTGCAACCGTTCGAAACCACGCTGGGAGTTTTCCATGAGATCCGTATCCTTTCATCTGTTAGCATAGCTAACTAATATATTGAACGAAGTATAGAGCGACCGGTCAAGTTGTCAAGAAAAATGTTAGCATTGCTAAGCTTTATTTATGTCCTCGCCTGCCGAGCGCTATTCACTGGAAGTCGCCGACCGCCTGCATTCGGCGGCCATTCACCTGTTGCGTGGCGCGGCCAAGCCGGATGCGCTTTCGGGCCAGGGTCCGGCGCGTTTGTCGGCGCTCTCGGTGCTGGTGTTTGGAGGCCCACAAACCCTTGGACAACTGGCGGCGGCCGAGCGCGTAAAGCCTCCAACGATGAGTCGCATTGTCGCGGGATTGAAACGGGCCGGGCTCGCCAGAATTCACATCGACAAGAAAGACGCGCGGAAGATTCGGATCCGCGTAACGTCGAAGGGCGAGCGGTTGCTGCAGGCGGCGCGGCAGCGAAGGATTCAGGTTCTGGCGGAGACGCTGGTGGGGTTGGACGACGGCGAACTCGACACTTTGCGGCAGGCTGCGGAGTTGATGGAACGCGTAGCGGGGCGGGTTTCTGGAAGGAAGTAGGGCCGTGGAGGCGATGCGAAATTTCTTTCCTGCGGCTCGCGGGCAGGAAGGACGCTACACGAGCTCAGTCTCGTCGGCTACCGGGTTGCTCAGCTTGCCTATACCTGGGATCGCAACCTCAATCACATCTCCGGCAACTACCGGCCCCACGCCTTTGGGGGTGCCGGTGGCAATCAGATCTCCGGGTTCCAGCGTCATAGCATGAGAGATGTAGCGGAGTACGACGTCCAGCGTGAAGATAAAATCACGCGTGTTGCCCGATTGGCGGACCTCGCCATTCACGCGGGTTTCGACCTGGATTCCCACCCAAGGGTCGAGATCGCTCTCGTCGGTCCCCGCAACCAGCGGTCCCACCGGGCAGAATGTGTCCCAGCCCTTGGCACGCGCCCACTGGCCGTCTTTGTTCTGGAGATCGCGCGCGGTGAAATCGTTCACGCAGGTGTAGCCGAGGATGTAAGGCCGTACATCTTCGTCATCGCGCACTCGATGGCAGCGGCGCGCCATCACAACGCCCAACTCACCCTCATAGTCTGTGCGCGTTGAAATTCCTGGCCGCAGAATCGTGCCTCCGGTCGGCAGCAGCGAACTGGGCGGCTTGAAAAAAAGCAGAGGTTCCTTAGGAATCTCGTGGTCGAGTTCAGCCGCGTGCTCGCGGTAATTGCGTCCCACGCAGACGATCTTAGTGGGCTCGACGGGCGCCAGTAGCGCGGCCTCTGCGAGTGGAATGCGATCCGTGCGGCGGCTGGGAAGACCTTCGACATCGCCATCGCTAACCTGTGGAGGCTGGAGAAGCAGGCGTGTAATCTGGTCGCTGCCCGCAATGGACTCGATCAGTCCATATTGGGCTTGGCCATTGAGCAGGAAGCGGCAATATTTCATCGAAGTCTATCTAACCATGAGACATGAAAATGAGCAAAAATTTTTGCCATGCAAAATGTCGATCATAGTGGCGCGCTTCGACGAACAACGGCCAAGGAGACAATTTCTGCAATCGCCGGAAATCTATGGCACACTCTCGCTCGCTTCTTCGGAGCGGGCGCTTTCGTTGCCTCGGACGTCGACGGCCGACACCGAGTAAACATACGTCTCGCCTGAAGTCACCTCCGTGTCTCGATAGGAGGGCGATTTCACCAGCTCGGAGTTAAGCTTCCGCGGAGTCCCGTTCGCTTCGCTGCGATACACGTTGTATCCCGCCAGGTCGGCGCTCGTTACGGGAGCCCAGATCAGATCGATAAACGGCTTCTGCCCCTCGCCCGAATAGGCTGCCTGCAAACCCGCCGGCACCGGCGGGGGGAAGACGTCATGAGCTACGACACGCACCATGGGACTGTCGTCGCCCTCAACCTGCACTTCGCTGTCCGGCCGGCGAATGATGGTTACCGCAGTGATCCAGTAGAGGTAGATTTTTTCCCATTCGATCGAGTCGAGGAAGTGCGCAGGCCCCGCTTCGCCGACAGGTATCTCGCCGGCAATCGTGTCTTTCCCATGATTATTCTTGCCCGGGCTCGTGTTCTCTCCGGGAATTTCAATTTGACGATAAACGCGATAACGATGCTCGACCCCGGGTTTGGCTGGCGGTTCACTGCTGGCGGTCCAAGTGAGCACGACGCCGTTGGCGGTCAGCGTTGCCGCCGGATCGTTCGGCGCGGGCATGGTCGCAATCGCCGGGACCCGCACGCGATTCGATAACCCGGCACCGCGCGCATTGCGGTTCAACACTTCAACGGCGTACGTGATTTCGTCGTCGGGATTGTCGCTTTGAAGGCTCGGGGGAATCGTGTCGGTGTAGGTTTGCGGCACGGGCGGCTTCGCCTGAGCCCTTTGCAATGATTTCTGTGGGCCCGATGTCTGCCGGTTTGCCGATGGAGGCGGCACGATCTCGACGGGATTGCCGCAGACAGTCATCTCCGGGTCCGCACCGCGGCAGATCAGGGTGGGGCCCAGGTAGCGCACACTCTGGTGGTCGGTGGTCAGCGCCGGTTCGCTCCAGGTTAGAGTAACCCGGCTCCCTTTGCGGGTGGCGCGCAAATCAGTCGGAGGTTTCGGCAATTCAAGCGAAGGCGGCAGCGGCGCCCCAGTCTGCGCACAGCCGCTGAGCAGTAAACAAAGTCCTGCCAGCGCAACGAGTTTCGTTAAGGGCGCGTTCATCCCGGAAAGAAGAAGGGTAACAGAGGCAACGAGTGCACGGGTTCGCAGGAAGTGTGAACGCGGGCGACTCCCCGCGCAACTGTCAGCTGCTTTCTTACAGTCAGCTACTTTCTTACAGGATGTAGCGCGACAAATCCTGGTCCTTCACGATCTCGCTCAGCATCTTCTGCACGTAGGCCGCGTCGATGTTGAACTGCTGGCCCTTCTTTTCGGGGGCATCGAAGCTGATCTCATCGAGCACTCGCTCCATGATGGTGTGCAGACGGCGGGCGCCGATGTTTTCCGTTCCTTCGTTCACTCGAAACGCGAAGCGGGCGATTTCGTCGAGTGCGTCGGGCGTGAATTCGAGCTTGACGCCTTCGGTTTCGAGCAGCGCCGTGTATTGCTTCGTGAGCGACGACTTCGGCTCGGTGAGAATGCGGATGAAGTCCTCCATGGTGAGGGACTGTAGTTCGACGCGAATCGGGAAGCGGCCCTGCAACTCCGGAATCAGATCGCTCGGCTTTGATACGTGGAACGCGCCCGCAGCGACGAACAGGATGTGATCGGTGCGCACCATGCCGTAGCGCGTGTTGACGGTGGTACCTTCGACGATGGGCAGGATGTCGCGCTGCACGCCTTCGCGTGAAACGTCCGGCCCATGGCCACTTTCGCGGCCGGCGATCTTGTCGATTTCGTCGAGGAAGATGATGCCGGAGTTCTCCACCCGGTCGATAGCCGTGCGCGTGACCTGCTCCATGTCGATCAGGCGCTGCTCTTCTTCCTGAATCAGGTACTCGAAAGCCTCGTTCACCTTCATCTTCCGCTTCTTGGTGCGCTGGCCGAAAATGTTGGGCAGCATGTCCTTGATGTTGACATCCATCTCTTCGACGCCCTGATTGGAGATGATTTCGAACGACGGAAAATTACGCTCGCGGGTCTCGAGTTCGACCATGCGGTCGTCGAGCTTGCCTTCGCGCAACTGCTGGCGCAGCTTCTCACGCGTGCGGCTGGAGGACTCGGCGAGGCCAGTGCCGCCATCGATCACGACTCCGCCGGATGACGATTGCGATTCGGTTGCTCGCGGCGTGCTGGGCGGCAGCAGAATATCGAGCAGCCGCTCTTCGGCATTCAGTTCTGCCTTGTCGGCGACATCTTCGAGTCGCTCCTCGCGGATCATTTCGATCGCGATCTCGACCAGGTCGCGGATCATCGATTCAACATCGCGTCCCACATAGCCAACCTCGGTAAACTTTGAGGCCTCAACTTTCAGGAACGGTGAGTTGGCCAGCTTGGCCAGGCGGCGGGCAATTTCCGTTTTGCCCACGCCCGTCGGCCCGATCATAATGATGTTTTTCGGGATGACCTCTTCCGCCAGTTCGGGAGGCAGCTTCTGGCGCCGCATGCGATTGCGCAGGGCGATCGCCACGGCGCGCTTGGCAGCCTTTTGGCCGATGACGTACTTGTCAAGTTCGGCCACGATTTCGCGCGGCGTCAATTCATCGAGAGTGACTTGCTCTTCTTCAGCAGTTCCGGGTAAGTAAATGGCCATTTAGCTGTCAGCTTTCAGCCTTCAGTCCTCAGCCAAACCGCCTTTACTGACGGCTGATAGCTGATGGCTGACGGCTATAACTCCTCAATCGTTACCTTGTCATTGGTATAGATGCACATCCGGCCCGCAATCTTCATTGCTTCTTCGGCAATTTCGCGTGCCGAGAGCTTGGTGTGATCGGCCAGCGCCTGCGCGGCGGCCTGCGCAAACGGACCTCCCGACCCGATCGCCGCAATACCGCTATCCGGCTCGATCACGTCGCCCTGCCCACTCAACAGAAACGTCTGCTCCTTGTCGGAGACGAGCAGCAGCGCTTCCAGATGCCGCAAGAACTTGTCGGTGCGCCAATCCTTGGCCAGTTCAACCGCCGAGCGCCCAACGTTGCCGTGGTACTGCTCGAGCTTTGCTTCGAAGCGGCTGAAAAGCGTGAAGGCATCGGCCGTCGAGCCCGCAAATCCAGCGAGGATCTTATCCTGATACAGGCGGCGAATTTTCTTCGCCCCGTGCTTGATGACCGACTCGCCGAGCGTAACCTGGCCGTCTCCAGCCATGACGACTTTGTTGTCGCGGCGAACGCAAAGAACGGTGGTGGAACGGATGCGGCGCGGGGCGGATGTTTCGACGGCTGGTTCAGAGCCGGAGGATACAAGTGTGCTTTTCTTCATGAGCGCAATCCTCAATTATAGCAGCGAGGTGAGGGCAGAGTTCGCAGCCTTTAGTTCTGAATGTGCGAGTACGAGAGGTTGTATTCTAGAGATTAAAGAGAATGTTTATGGTCAAGGCAGCGAGTAAATCGAAATCGCGCATTCGTTTGAACGTCGCCAAAGTAAAGCGGGTGCAAAAGGTCTTTGGGGCCAAGACCGAGACGGAGGCTATCGAGCGCGCGTTGGATTTCGTGATTGAGGAGAGCAGGGCCAATCGACTGGGGGAACGCGAATTGCCGTCATCAGGGACTGAGTTCCGTTGGCTGGGGATAAAATAAACCGCTGTGGCGTTTCGTTGGCTCTACACACACGTCGGCGGATACTTCCGGCGGCGCCGACATCGATGGCTGATGCGCGAGTTTCGAGACTGCCGAACGGTAATCGATCTGGGCGGCACTGTCGAAAGCTGGGACGCCCGCGCCGGGTGTTTTCCGCGCACGACATCGCTCAATCCCGAAACTCCTAACGTTCACCGGATGCCTGAAGGCTTTACCTACGTGCAGGCAGATGCGTGCAACTCGGGGTTGAACGGCCAATGTTTTGACTTAGCATTTTCGAACTCATCAATCGAACACGTAGGCACGCTGGAACGCCAGCGAGCGTTTGCGCGGGAGATGCTGCGGCTAGGACGGCGCGTGTATTGCCAGACCCCCAATCGTTGGTTTCCCGTAGAACCGCATTACTTGGCTGCTTTCGTGCATTGGCTCCCCTCGCGATTTTTCGGGCACCTTGCGCACCGTTGGTTATCTCTACAAGGCTGGGCGGATCGTCCTTCGCCGGAGCGATCGCGCGAGGTTCGTCAGCGCGAGGCGGTGCGGCTGCTGACGCGTCGCGAACTACATCAGTTGTTTCCCGGCTGTCATATAAGGACGGAACGCTTTCTCCTGTGGCCGAAATCATTTGTGGCTTGGAGGTAGCGGACCGCGTCTCCGAAAGAATTTTCATCTCCTCCTGTGCGGAATGTATGGTTCGCGCCCTAGAGTATCTGCGTGTCGAGCATCGCGATGAACTGAATTCCCGGCACAATTTTCCCGACGAGACTCTTGTCGTTCGTCAAGAAAAGATCCGTGCCAGCCTGGGCGGCGCTGGCAAGATGGATGGCATCCGCAGGCGTAATGCCGAGCGCGCCGCGAATTCGCGCGTAGTGGTCTGCCGTTTCGACGGTGAAGGGCACTATTTCTGCAACCACACTTCTCAACAGCGTGCGGAACTGATCGGCCAGATCCGGGGTCCCCGGCGAGCCCGGTTTTGGCTCGTTGGGGTGGAGGTCTGCGCGCCCTTTGCGGTAGGTTCCTGCCAGGACCTCGCCAAAGGTGAAAGCCCCGGTGATGAGTCGATCCTGACGCTGCTTCATCCGCGAATGAATCGCATCAACTTGCTTTGCATACTGCGGATGATCCTCAAGCCAATAAATGAACAGCATGCTATCCCAATACACGCGGCTCATTTGCGCTCCTCGGCAGCGTAAAACTTGCTCCTCTCCGCTCGAAGATAGGCCTCGCCTCCCCCCAGTTCGGCATAAACCTCCTTCAGCGCACCACGCAGACGAGACCAGGCATCAACGCTGGCATCTGGCGGATGTTCCTGATCGACAAATTCGTAGGTGTATACAACCGTCGTGCTCAGACCAGATTTGGGTCCGGTCGCGTCGACCAATTTCAAGTCATTGGCACTCTGGAATTCCTTCGTCTTAAGAGCGCTACAAACAGCAGCCACGCTCCGATACAACCTCAGTTCACGAACGACGTCCCCAACTCGGATAGAAAACCTTCTTTGACTCTTCTGCCGTGCCGGCACGACAAAGGTTCTTTTGCTGTACTCACGAATCTCATCAGCCCCAATCTTCTTCACTTGCTCAGTCGTGGCGTTCATATTTACCCTCCTGCGTTGAAATGGGTTGCTGCTCTAACCAGTGAAAAATGCTGACCACATACGTCGAATTCACACAAAAACTGAGCTTATGACGTTGCACTTTTCCGTCTCGGTAGTCTGGCCACAACGGGAGAATGGCCTCAAAATCTCTTCGAGGCACGAATCGAGTGCCTCTGCTGTCCCAACCATTACGTCAGTTGCTCCGACTTCCACGATTTCAGAAGAGTCCTTGGCCCGCCCAGCAGCGCTCCAGTGATGGAGTCCCGGCATCGGGACAAGGCGGTCGTTATTTCATCCCAACATCGACCGGGTTCAATAGTCTCAATTTTGAATTGGGGCATAAATTCTTGCTCCTTTACGAGTTAGGATCAACTGCTGGAAATAGAATAAATAGAGTTGATATATAGTGTCAATAATAAAACAGAATGAATATTCATGATCTTTATGTAACCCATTGATAGTAAGTGAAATTAGCAACTTTGGCGCCAAGAACGCCCGTTCCGCACAAGGCAGCCCGACACGATGCCCGCTCCACACACACATCCTGTAAAATTCATGTGTCACCTTTCGGAGCTACTCTTCTTGTCGTTCCTTGACGATCTAAACCCACAACAACGCGAGGCCGTCGAAACCACCGAGGGCCCGGTGCTGATCCTCGCCGGCGCGGGGAGCGGCAAGACGCGCGTCATCACCTACCGCATCGCCTATCTCATCGAGAAGATGGGCGTCATGCCGGAGTCGATTCTGGCCGTGACGTTTACCAATAAGGCGGCCAGCGAGATGGCCGAGCGCGTAGAAAAACTCGTCGGTGGCCTGAGCATCGCCAAGCCAGTTATCTCGACCTTTCATTCTTTTTGCGTGCGCGTGTTGCGCCGGGACGTCGAAGCCCTGCGGATCCCTTCTACAATTCCCGGCCAGCCGCCCATCGGGCTCACCAGGAACTTCGTCATCTACGACGAGAACGACCAGCAGCAGGTGATCAAGGGCACCATGCGGCGGCTGGGCCTCGACGACAAGCAGCTCACGCCGCGCACCGTCTTATCGCGAATTTCTTGGGCCAAGAATCACATGCTCGATCCGCAGGAGATTTACCTGCAATCGGCCGATCCCAAGACCGAGCGCATCGCCCACATCTTCGAGCAGTATCGCAAGGAACTGCTCAAGGCAAACGCCATGGACTTCGACGATCTGCTGCTCGAAGCTGCGCGCTTGCTGAAGTCGGTAACGGCAGTTCGCGAATATTACAACCGCCGCTTTCAGTACTTGCTCGTCGATGAATATCAGGATACGAATCGTCCGCAGTATGAATTAATGCGTCTGCTGGCGGGCGACCGGCACAACGTGTGCGCGGTCGGCGACGAAGATCAGTCGATCTATTCGTGGCGGGGCGCCGACATCCGCAACATTCTGGAATTCGAGCGCGACTTCCCCGAGGCGAAGATCGTGCGTCTCGAGCAGAACTACCGCTCCACGCAGAACATTCTGGGCGCGGCATCGGCGGTGGTGGCAAATAACGTACGGCGTAAAGGCAAGAACCTTTGGACCTCGCGCCAGGGCGGCGCCAAGATCGGCTACTACGAAGCGCCCGACGGCGAAAACGAAGCGCTATTTGCCGCCGATACGATCAACAAATATGTTCGCCAGTCCGGGGAGAGTGGCAAAACTGGCCGCGCCGCCGTGCTCTACCGCACCAACTCGCAGTCGCGATTGTTCGAAGAGGCCCTGCGCCGCTACCAGCTCAAATATCACGTGGTGGGAGGCTTCTCATTCTACGAGCGTGCCGAGATCAAGGACATGATCTCGTACCTGAAAGTCATTCAGAACCCCGACGATTCGATTTCATTGCTCCGCGTGATCAACACACCAGTGCGCGGCATTGGCAAGACCACCATTGAGACCATCGAGCATCTGGCACTCGAGACGGGCCTCTCGCTATGGGGCGCGGTCAGCGAAACCATGCGTCGCCAGTTATTGCCGGCCCGGGCATTGGCCGCATTGAAAAATTTTCAGCAGCTGATCGAAGATGGTCGCGCCATGCTAGCCGGAACGTATGCAGAGCAACTGGAAACAAGTGCCAAAGAGGGTAGCGCCGGCGCCCCGCCGGCGGTTAAGCGGGCGCCCTCGCCCGCTCCGCAGATTGCAGCGGCAAGTGCTGAAGAAGCTGACACTGACTTCGATCCCAGTAATTTCAGCTTCGATTTCGGCACCAACCTCGGCGACCAGACAGAACCGTGTGGTGACGGGGCGGAGCCTGCCCTGAGCGGAGCCGAAGGGCCCCGTTCAGAGCATGTCGAAGACCCCAACGATCCAACGCCACAAGACGGCTTCCGCGCCCCCGGCGCGGTCGCCAACACGGCCGAGCTTCTCAAATTCCTGATCGACCGCACCGGCTACATCAAGCTGCTTGAAGACGAAGACACGCCCGAAGCCTTTTCGCGCATCGAGAACCTGCGCGAACTGGTCAATGCCGCCATGGATTCGCGCGACCGCGGCGAAACGCTCGATCAGTTTCTCGATCACGCGGCGCTCGTCAGCGACGCCGATCAGTACGACGAGCGCGCGCAGATCACCCTCATGACGCTGCACGCCGCCAAGGGCCTGGAGTTTCCGCTGGTCGTTCTCGCGGGCATGGAAGAAGGTCTCTTTCCGCATTCCCGCACCCTGCTCGAACCCGACTCAATCGAGGAAGAACGCCGCCTCTGCTACGTCGGCATGACGCGCGCCATGGACACGCTCATTCTGTCGCGTGCCGTCTATCGCCGCCGCTACGGGACTGACATGCCCGAGGCGAGTGTCCCATCGCGCTTTCTGGACGAAGTGCCAATGCCGCTGGTCGAAGAGCTGGGTGGAGCGCGGCGCCGGGCAGCTAGTTCCGGAGCATCCGCCTATCGTAGTGAGGCCAGGGACGCCGCGGGTCGTCGCGCTGCCTCGTATGACCGCGAGACCGCGCACTACTCCTACGAAGACGAAGACCAGAGCGCAACCTGGAACCCCAGCCGTGTGAAGCCGAAGCCCGCGCGGCCGCTCGAGAGCTACAACTCGATCGATAATATTGCCGAGTTTTTCGCATCCCGCGGCAAGAAGTTCAGCGCTCCCAAAGTGCCGGTCGCAGCGCCTAGCGGCAGGCGCGGATTTCGCCCCGGACAGAAGGTCAAGCATCCGAAATATGGCGAGGGCACGGTTTATCAGCGCGAAGGAGATGGGGAAGACGCTAAGATTACGGTACAATTCCCTCGCTTCGGTTTGAAAAAGCTGGTAGAGAAGTATGCACAGCTGGAGCGGGCGTAAGCAGTTTGCTGAAAAACTCGGTTTCGTATCAGGGTATCGTATCAGGGTATCGCTTTAGCGATACCGCAAGTCGTTTGAAATCAGATGCCCCTTCAGGGGCCGGACATCGGAATTCGACTTTTTCAGCAAACTCTTCAGCCGCTGAGGGACGGCAATTTTCAAACTGCACCACTACCGCCGAATGTGTAG
>JBAQJU010000268.1:0-11633 GCA_049300475.1 Terriglobales bacterium
CCTAGAATCGTTTGAGCAACGACCCTACCCATTCTAAGAATCCGGTAGCACAGATTCTTGCGGTAACTTGCTACAGCACCCGCACACTGGGTTAATACTGAGGCTGGGGCGAAATGAAAGTCTTGCGCGCGGTGATCGAGCGCAAGGGATCGGCGTTGACAGACGCGCCCGCATCCGCTGTACCGGGGCACATTGGCGGAGCTGTAGCATTTAATGGCGACCCAAACAATTATCTCTACCACGAGGCCGTGAGTGCATACCCGAGCGGAACCTCGCCCGTGACGATGGAAGCGTGGTTCCAGTTTGCATCGAGCGCTGGCGTCAATGAAATCGTGGGGTATGGAAACAATTCCGCAACCGGTTCCCGTGCCGCGTTGTACTGGGACGGGAGCAGTGGCTACATGGAATTTAACAACATCGCCGTGAGTGGCCCCCTTTCGTTTGACACGAACTGGCATCACTTGATTGGCGTCTACGGCGGGGGTACGCTCAGCACGGCGACAAGCCAGCTATATCTGGACGGCAATCTCATTTCAAACACGACCAGTGGTGGCACGCCCGCCATTACTACCACCGAGTTAAAAATCGGGGGGCTCCCGACGGTGCAATATTGCTGTGCGATGAATGGGGCGGTTGACGAGGTACGAGTATCATCGGGTACTCGCTCGGCCGACTGGATTGCCACGGAATACGCTAATCAGTCGTCTCCCTGGAGTTTCTACACACTAGAATCCAGCGGAGGTCTTTCGACCCCGATCATTGCCAGCCTGTCGCCAGCGGCAGGTGGACCAGGCACCCAGGTCTCGATTCAGGGCTCCAACTTTGGTTCCACCCAGGGGACGAGCACCGTGAGCTTCAATGGAGTCCCCGCAGCTTCGATTGTGAGCTGGGGCAGTGCACAAGTCGTTGCTGTCGCTCCTTCGCCGGTGTTAACCGGACCGGTGACCGTCGTTGTAAATTCGGTTCCAAGCAATGGGAATGTTGTGTTCACGGCAAACAATCCGTTGATTACCAACCTTGCACCGCCCGCTGCTCAACTTGGCAGCCATATTGTCATCAATGGCTACGGCTTTGGTACGGGCGGCACAGTTTCGTTCAACGGAGCAGCCACTAATATTTTATCTTGGAACTCTACTGCCATCTCGGTGTTAGTTCCGTACGCCGCGACGACTGGTCCCGTGACAGTCACGGTGAATGGTATTGTCAGCAACGGAGTCGAGTTTACCGTCGCAGCCCCTCCGGTGGTTAGTGAACTTTCTCCGGTCAGAGGTATCTTTGGTACGGTTGTGACCATTAATGGCAGCGGTTTCGGCTCACTACAGAGTAACAGTACCGTGGCATTTAACGGTTCAGCTGCAGAGGTTAATAGCTGGAACGACAGTCAAATCGTCGCCATCGTTCCGCGAACTACCACCGGCCCCGTCACTGTTACCGTTGGTTTCAGCTCCGCCCAAGGGCCCACCTTCACCGTTGACAACGTCGCCATACTGACGAACTCGCGGGGTGATCAAACAACGTACACGTCGACAATGATCGGAGGCGTATGGGAGTTGCTGTCCGCTGAGGGTCCTGGCTGCTCCAGTTGCTCGATCCGGAATAACCAACAGAACACCTACGACTCGAACGGAAATTTGCTGACGACGACCGACGCCAACAGCAATACGATTTCCTACACGTACGACGCCAACAACAATGTGCTTTCCAAAACTGCCCAGCTGAACGGATCTCCAGTCACAACCAGCTACACCTACAATAGCTTCGGCGAAGTGTTGACGATGACCGATCCGTTGGGCCACACGACGACCAATACCTATGATAGCCATGGGAATCTGCTCTCTGTTACCTCGCCGGCTCCAAATAGCCAGACGCCGGCCAGCGTCACGCAATTCGCCTACAACACGTTGGGCGAACTGACCCAGATTACCGATCCTCTGGGTCATCCCACTTCCATTCAGTACTACCCAACGGGACTGGTTCAATCGATCACGGACGCCCAAAACAATACGACCAGCTATACCTATGACGCCCGTGGCAACCGTATCAGTGTTATCGATCCGATTAACGGCAGCGCGCATCCCACTAATTTCACGTACGACATCATGAACCGCCTGCTTGGGATTACGTACCCGAACGGAACGTCGGTCGGCTTCGGCTACGACAATCGCGGGCGGCGCATCTCTGCCACCGACCAAAACAACAAGACGACGACCTACGCGTACGACGATGCCGACCGACTGCTCTCTGTCACGGATCCCCTAAACAATCTCACCCAATTCAACTACGACACCGAAAACAACTTGACCGGTATCACCGATGCGAATAACCACACCACGTCTTTCACGTATGATGCCTTCGGTCGAGTGGAACAGACGGCGTTCCCCTCGCTGCTCCTCGAGACGTACGGCTACGACCAAGTCGGCAATCTGACCTCAAAGACCGACCGCAAGGGCCAAAGAATTGAGTATATTTACGATTCCCTCAACCGCCTCGTCAACAAGGTTTACCCGGATTCAACCAGTGCCAACTACACCTACGATTTAGTAGGCAAGATTCAACAGGTGACGGACCCGACCGGCCAGTATGCCTTTGCTTACGACAACATGGGGCGGCTGATCGGCACGATCACGCAATACTCCTTCCTTCCTGGTCACAACTTCCAAAACGCCTATACCTACGACACAGCATCTAACCGCACTTCGATGACTGCGCCTGACGGCAGCACGAATTACTACAGCTACGACACGCTGAACCGATTGAACACGCTAACCAGCACGCTAACGGGCCAATTTGGCTTCAGTTACGATAGCTTGAGCCGCAGAACGCAGCTAACGCGGCCCAACGGGGTCAACACGACTTACAACTACGATACCGTATCGAACTTGCTGAGCGTGCTCCACCGGGCGGGATCAACGACTGTCGACGGGGCCGGATACGGTTACGATTATGCCGGCAACCGGACAAGCAAGACCAACTATCCGAATGGAACTACGTCGACTTATGGCTACGACGCGATCTCCGAACTGCTGAGCGTAACGGGAGGCACCACGGAGGGCTACAGCTACGATGCGGCTGGGAACAGGCTGAGTTCGGTGACTGTGCCCAGCTACATCTACAATTCGTCGAATGAGCTGACGGCAACGTCGAACGGCAGCTACAGCTATGACAATAACGGCAACACGCTGACGGACGCCAGCGGCAAGAGCTATTCCTGGGACTTCGAGAATCGGTTGGTGTCGGCGGTCGTGCCGGGAACGGGAACGGTGACGTTCGAATATGATCCGTTTGGGCGGAGGATTTACAAAAGCTCGCCGAACTTCACCGGCGTGTTTGCCTACGACGACGACAATCTGATCGAGACCATGAGTCCCAGCGGCGCCGTCGTAGCTCGCTACACGCAGACGCAGAATATCGATGAGCCACTGGCCGAGCTTAGATCGAGCGGGAGCAGCTATTACGAGGCCGACGGTCTGGGGTCCACCACGTCCCTGAGCAGTCCGGCGGGATCGGTCGCAAACACTTACATCTATGATTCCTTCGGCAATGTCACGAACTTAACGGGCACGCTCAGCAACCCGTTCCGCTTCACCGGGCGTGAATTCGACTCTGAGACGGGAGCGTATTACTACCGCGCCAGGTACTTCAACCCCAGCGCCGGAAGGTTCCTTAGCGAGGATCCGATTCAATTCTTAGGCGGCGCCAATTTCTACAGCTACGTTCACGATAATCCGGCGAACATGACTGACCCGCTCGGCCTCTGTGACAAGAAACCCGCAAACAGTGAAGTGCCGCAAAATCCCTGCAAATATGCTGGCCGAAATCCCGACCCAAGTGCCTGGGCAGCCATGGGACAGAACACAATGAACAATCCGTTTACCACGACCTATGATTTCGTGAAGGGATTCGCTATAGGCGGCTATCTGGACGCGCAGCCAATGGCAACCGGCAATGCGTACGAAAAGGCCGCCTACGGAAACTATGTTTTCGGAGCCTATATGTCAGGTGCCGGGTTTCCGCTTTCAGTGACGTTAGCTGGAGCGAACGAGATTGCGTTCTACCATGGCTTGTCGAACTCCGCACAATACAGCGGACGGCAGATGGACAGCTTTTTCTGGTCCCTCCCCGCGGCGAACGTAGCGAATATCACAGCTGGATACAACGCACAGCGGAACGGAACCCTATGCCGCAAATAATGCAAAAAGCAACAGGGCGGACAAATTGTGTCGGGTATGCTTCGAACAAGAACTTCGCTTTAGTGCTGATTTTTGGAATATGTCTCTTGATGTCGAGCTGTAACGGTCCAAAGACAACATGGTCCGCAGAGAGCAGATCACCGGACGGGAAGATGATTGCAACTGCCTACACGGTCGTTCCGAGTGGGATCGGAACGGGAGATTTCGGGACCCGTGTTTATCTCAACTGGGCTACAGGCAGACAGCCAAAGACTATAATTTTGGCGTTCGCGGAGGGACTAGACGAACCCGGTGGCATGAACGTAGGAATGACCTGGTTAACTCCAACGCATTTGGAAGTCACTTATAGGGGGCACAGAAACCTCGACTTCCAGGCTGTGAGGTGCCACGGTATCGATATCTCTGTGCGAGAGCTTCCAGATGGAACGAACAATGCCCCCGCTCAGTAGTTCTTGATCCTTGAGTGTGGCGATGACGACAGAGGAGGTAAGCGCGTGATGACAAGAATATTGGTTCTGCTCGTGTTGATTGGAAGTTTTTCTACAGTCCTCTGGGGGCAAGGTTCTGCATGCAGCCAATACCAAACATGGTCGTTTTCGGGGTTTGCCGGCTTCGATCCTTCACAGCCGGACTATTCATGGGCCTACCCAATTCCGGCCACGCACCCGAAGGACATGAAGCTCGCCGCCCACACGTACAGCAAAGGCAGATAAGGCGTCTGCCACAACGGATGCACTCGCTCACCTGCGAGCAACATCAGCGCGCCCAGCGACGATTGATGCATTCCAGGCAACAGGTACGCCAACGCGATGACGTATGGAAAGACGGAATGCAGCCGCTTCTCCACCTTCTCGACTCCCGGCCGCAGCCGCGAATCGAAGTACCAGAGCCGTTCCAGCACCGGCGGAAGATTCTCAACGGCCAACGGGATCATCGCGTAAATTGACATGCAGATGGCCACTTCCGCGAGTGGCGAATGCATGTTCCACTTCCATGGGAAAACGATCCAGTAGAAGTTCCACGGGCGTCCAGCATCGATTCCCAGCAGCAGGAGTCCGCAAGCGTAGGCCAGAAAGCTGGTCAACAGCGCCATGCGCATGAGCGCGTGCAACTTCTTGCGCTTGAAAACCCAGGCCGCAATGCCGACCGCGAACGCCCCCGATCCGAGCGCCGTCAGCACCATCACGTTGAACGTCTTCCAGATTCCCCAGCCGAACGCGTCATTCATTCCACTGACTGGACCGAGCCCTGCCAGCTCGCGATACCCAGTCAACACCAGAGCCACTAGCGTCAGGGCCATCAGAACTATAAAAAACCGCGTTACCACCGGAAAGCCATAAACCGGTACGGCTCGCTCCCACCGGTCTTCGCTCCGGTGCTCACTCCGGATTTCGCTCCGTCCTTCTGCCTCGCCTTCGGTTTTGAATTGACTGTTCGTAATTGCGCTCATAGCTGCGCCCTCAAACCGGTTTCTTTCTCATGTTCGTGCGCTTCGTCTTCGTGGCCCTTCAAGTTCTTGCGAATCACCTGCACTAGCCCCACATACAGGACCGCCGGCAGCGCGAAGTATTGATAAAACCGCCTCTGCCAGCGAAGTGTCTTGGCGGGCACCGATTCTTCACCCAACTCCGGCAACCCGAGATCGTCGAAAGGAACGCGCGCCAGGTACAGCGATTGCGTGCCTCCGTTATCCGTTTCGCCATAGACCTTATTCTTGTAATAGCGGCCCGGATTTTCCTTGATGCGGCGCTTCGCTTCCATCAGCAGCACCGTGCGCGGACCAAAAATCACCGCGCCCGTCGGGCAGACGCTCGTGCAACCCGGCTTCAGGCCTTTATCCAGCCGCTGGCTGCACAATTCGCACTTCGTCACGCGCGGGTTATAACCTTGCCACTGGAATCGCGGGACGTGGTACGGGCAGGTAATCGTGCAATAGCGGCAGCCAATGCACTTGTCTGCGGTCCAATACACAATGCCGTTTTCCGGATCCTTGTGCAGCGCCTGGAACGGGCACCCCGCGGCGCACGCCGGATCCAGACATTGCATGCATTGCCGTTTCACAAACGAAGAGGGCGAGCCATCCGTCGGCTTATACAGCTTGATAATGTTTCGGGTTTGTTCGTTCAGATCGGTGGGTGCTTGGTGGAGTCCGTCACCGCGCGTGTCGGGCGGCGTGTCGTTCGCTTCCGCGCACGCGGCCACGCAGGCTTTGCATCCGATGCAAATCGTCGCGTCATAGAGCAGCCCTACCGCGGCACTCGGAACGGTTGGCGTTTCGCTCTCCGCATGCAGCGTTCCGGTTCCCACTGTGACGGCCACGGCGGCTGTTCCCCCCGTCTTGGCGATCGTCGCGATCAGTTCTCGCCGAGTGATGGCCACATTAGTCCTCTTTCTTGGCGGCTGCAGCTTCCTTGTCGGCGAGTTCGCGGTCCGCGATAATCCGCTCCACCCCCGCCTCCTGGCTGCTCCGGAAGCGCTGCGAAGCCACCCATGACGCGCTCCCAACCGCTCCCGCAATGGCGCCCACCAGCACCGCCGCGCCCGTTTTGATCTTTCCCGTACCGCTGTAAATCGGCGGATACGTATCCGGTGGCGTCGCCAGATGAATCGGCACAGTCTCCACTGTCGACATCTTCCAGACCACGTTCTTCTCCGTGCAGCCCAGGCACGGCGCCCCAATCCCGATCGGCCACACTCCCGGCGTTTCATTGAAATGCCGTGTCGAGCAAGCCGCATGCGTCACCGGACCCTTGCAGCCCAGTTTGTAAAGGCACCAGCCTTGCCGGTGACCCTCGTCCCCGTAGGCATGCGCATACCGTCCCGCGTCAAAGTGCGCCCGCCGCGGACAGTTCTCGTGAATTACGCGCTCGTAAGCGAATATCGGGCGCCGCAACTCATCCAGTTCCGGCAGCCGGTTCATTGTGGCGTACTCGAGCACCACCGCCAGCAAGGTGTACGGATTCGGTGGGCAACCCGGCAAATTCACGATCGGCTTGCCTGCGATCACCGTGTCGACTCCAACCGCGCCCGTTGGATTGGGATCGGATGAAGGAATCCCGCCCCACGAGGCGCACGATCCGATCGCGATCACCGCCGCCGCTTTCGACGCCGCCTCTTTCACCACCTGCACTGCCGGACGCCCGCCGAGCTGCATGTACACGCCGTCATCGCGCGTCGGAATCGCGCCTTCCACCACCAGCACGTATTTTCCGGCGTTGTCGCTCATCGCCTGGCGCAGCGCCGCCTCGGCTTGCGCGCCCGAAGCGGCCATCAACGTCTCGTGGTAATCGAGCGAAATAATGTCGAGGATCAGATGCGCCGCATCGGGAGCCGACGTGCGCAGCAGCGTTTCGGTGCATCCAGTGCAATCCTGAAAGTGCAGCCAGATGACCGAGGGCCGTCGAGCCTTCCCGATCTTCCCGGCAACTTCCGCTACCGACCCAGCCTTCGTGAGCGCCAGGCCCGCGGGTGCGGTGGCGATAATCACTGAGCACAAACGCAAGAAATCGCGGCGTGATACTCCCGCTGCTTCCAGGTGGGACTGGACAGTATTGTCCGGCTTGACAGAGCTCGCCATCGCGGACTCCTTTAAATTTTGGTAGGGCTGAGAACGGGCGCGCTGCCTGGGTTTCAGCTCCGTACGCCACGCGAAGAGAGCTTCTTGCAGCGCGTTGACATCATGGCCTCGACCGGCCGCCCCGGAATATGAGAGAAATCACGCTTCCACGTGTGTCGCGACCATTAAGCCAGTGAGCCAGGTCACACCCAGAGGTAGCCGCAGTAGCCCCAAAGGGGCGATCTACCTTAGCCCAGCGCTTCAGCGCTGGGAAGAATGCGCGAAATGATTCAAGTCCCGGAGGGACGGCCAACCCGGCCGGCGCCGAAAATGACTATTGCTGCACAGCCTGAACAAGCGCAGGCCGCACCTGCTCTTTCTGAATCTGTGAGGCGTCCCATCCGCCGCCCAGCGCCTTCACCAGATAAACCGACATGACCATCTGCTGGCCAAGCAACTGGGTCGCCAGGCGTTCGTTGCTCAGCAGCGTGGATTGCGCGGTGATCACATCAAGATAAGTTGTGACACCACCAACATATCGGCTATTGGCGATGTCGAGCGCGCGCCGCGAAGCTTCCACCGCCGTCTGCTGAGTCTTCGCCGCCTGGTCAAGCAGCGCGAGTCCGGAAAGTCCATCCTCGACCTGCTGGAATGCCTCCAGCACCGATTCCCGATAGTTGGCCACCGACTCGTCATAAGACGCTCGCTGCAGCGCCAGGTTCGCGCGATTCTGTCCACCATTGAAAATGGGCTGCAGCAGATCGCCCCCGAGCGCCCAGATCGCACTGGGAGCGCTCACCAGCGTTGCAATATCGCGGCTCTGCCATCCTCCGCTTCCGCTCAACGTAACATGCGGATAAAAAGCCGCCGTCGCCAGTCCGACCTGTGCATTTTCATAGGCCATCCGGCGTTCACTGGTCGCCACATCCGGCCGCCGCTCCAGAATCTCCGACGGAACTCCGGTCGGGATCGCCGGCGGACTGACTTCAAAGGGAGCCTGCGCTAGGCTAAACGTAGAGGCCGCCTTCCCAGTCAGCACCGCAATCGCATGTTCATATTGCGCGCGCTGTTGCAGCACCAACTGAAGTTGCGTGGCCGTCGAATCGAGCAGCGCCTCCTGCTGCGCCACCTCCAGGCCTGACGCAACTCCGCCTTCGTGACGATGATTCACCAGGTCCAGACCCTTTTGCTGAATCTCCACCGATTGCCGCACCACGCCCGCTTCCCGGTCCGATTCGCGCAGGTTGAAGTAGTCGGCGGCGAGTTCGGCGGTCAACACCAGCCGCACATTTCCCAGATCGGCGGCGCTGCCCTGTAACGAAGCATTGGCAGCCTGCAAACCACGTCGCACGCTGCCAAACAGGTCGGCTTCGTAGCTCACCGAAAATGGGATGACAAAATTATTCTGAGTAAACGGCGGCAATTCCCCGGCCGAAAACGGACGGTTGCTCGATACTTGCTCTCGTTGCCCACTGGGATCGGCGCTCAACGATGGGAAATACGCCGCCGATGCGATCCGCGCCGACGCGCGCGCCTCCGAGAGTCGGTCCTGCGCCGCGGCCAGTGATTGGTTAGCCTGCAGCAACTCCTGCTCCAGCCGGTCAAGCTCCTCATCGTGATAGATCTGCCACCAGCTCCCTTTCGGAATCGCATCCTTCGGAGCAGCCCTCTGCCACGGTCCTTCGCCCTTCCACGTGTCAGGAACTTGAGCCGTCGGCCGCTTGTAGTTCGGGCCAACCGCACACCCGGAAAATAAAGCGGCCACCATCAGGATCGCCACGAAACTGCCGGTGTGGCGCGGACCTGCCCTGAGCACCAGTCGAAGGGGCCCCCGCCCGCGTGCAGTCAGAGGATCAGCAGACTGCGCGAACAGAGACTGCCTTGAACTTGTCGGCGGGAGTGTCCGCGCCACACGACCTGACACCGCAACCATCACGGGCGTTTGTCTCCCTGATTCGGCTGGCTCTCGTTCGGCGGGGCAACATGAACCTGCTGCCCGGACTCAAGCGAGTCCGAAGGATTGATGATGATTCGCTCGCTGGGCTCAAGCCCGCCAACAATCTCGATCGTGGTGCCGAAATCACGCCCGATCACGATCGAGCGCAGTTGCACTTTGTCGTCGTTGCCCACTACGGCAACCTGCGCACCCTCCGCGCGGAACAACATCGCATTTGTTGGAATCGTGATTCGCTCAACTGTATTGCCCACCGCGAAGTGCACCTCGCCAAACGATCCCGGCAGCAGCTTGCCGTCTCTATTTGGAACATCAACCTCCGTATTCAGCGTGCGCGTGGACATATCGATCGCATCCGCGGTGCGCGCCACCGTTCCTTTGAATTTCTGTCCCGGGAACTCCTGCAGCGTTACGTCCGCCTTTACCCCAACTTTCATGGATGGCGCATACGCCTGCGGAACACTGACGTAGACGCGAAGCGGATCGACGCGCGCAATGTCGAACAACTCTTTGCCAGCCGCTTGCGCTCCGGAGTTGATCAGCGCGCCCGGATCCACATTGCGCCGCGTGAGCACGCCAGAAAAAGGAGCGTAGACGTTCTTGAAAGATTCCATCTCTTCCAGTCGCCGCACGTTGGCGTCGGCTGCCGCCAGGTTCGCTTGCGCCTGCACGTATCCGCTCTCCTGCTGATCGGCTTCCTGCTGCGACACCGAGTCGGTCTTTCTCAGATTCGCCCAACGGTCGGCGGAAATCTTCGCCAATCCCAACGCCGCCTTGATCTGCTCGCGGCTCGCCCGCGCCTGCGAAAGCTCCTGATCCACTTCCGGGGTATCGATCGAAGCCAGCAACTCCCCTTTCTCCACCTTGCTTCCAATGTCCTTGGACCAGCGCAAAAGGTAACCGTTGGTGCGCGCGAAAATGGGAGATTCGATGAAAGCCTGCAGGTTTCCCGGCAACACAAGCTCATCGTTCCCGGCCTCGGTCATCGGTTTCACCACCGCCACCGTCGGAATCGCGGCCGCATCGGTTTCCTTCGCAAGCGCGTCCGTTTCTCCCTTCCTGGTCAGGAAGGTGACCGCGCCCGCCGTGAGCAGGACGAGCAGCACGGCCCCGACCAGAAGCTTGGCCCGCGCGGCTGGCGCAGGTGGTAGCTCCGGAGGCCGCTCGATCTGCGGGTGAACAGGATGCCTCTCGGCTGCTTGCGTATCCGGTGGTTGTCCCACTGCCATAATTGCTGTCTCCAACAAGTTCTATTTCTGTTGCGCCTGCAGGCGCGCTTGCCGGCGTCCATGAATAATCACGAACACGCTCGGAACAAAAAACAACGTCGCGACGGTTGCGAACAGCAATCCGCCGATCACCGCGCGGCCCAGGGGCGCATTCTGCTCCCCGCCTTCTCCGAAGCCCAGCGCCATTGGCATCATGCCGATGATCATGGCCAGCGCCGTCATCAGCACCGGGCGTACTCGTGTATAACCCGCTTCAATGGCCGCCTGCAACGCGGGCACGCCCATATCCATGCGATCGCGCGCGAACGAAACCATCAGAATCGAATTCGCGGTCGCGACCCCCATGCACATCACCGCCCCCGTCAGCGACGGAACACTCAGCGTCGTCCGCGTCACCAGCAGGAACCAGCAGATTCCCGCCAGCGCTCCCGGCAGTGCCGTAATAATAATGAATGGATCAAGCCACGACTGAAAATTCACCACAATAAGAAGATAGATGAGCACGATCGCCCCAAGTAAGCCGAATCCCAGCCCAAAAAATGAGGACTTCATCGTCTGTACCTGTCCGCGGACTATGATTTGCGCTCCGCGCGGCAGATGATCCTGAAAGGGCTTGAGCGCCTTTGTGATGTCCGACGCCACTCCGCCTAAATCACGCCCCTGCGTGCTGGCATACACATCGATGACCGGCTGCACGTTGTAGT
>JBAQJU010000269.1:0-20888 GCA_049300475.1 Terriglobales bacterium
GGTTACGAAAACGCTGGCGGCCGCGAGAGAGTATGACGTCCGCACTCTGTTTGTAAGTGGAGGGGTTGCCGCCAACCAGGAGCTGCGCGCCACTTTTCAACGCGAATCGGAGATGCAAGGCTTGCCCGTTTTTTTCCCCTCACGTCCGCTTTCGACGGATAACGCCGCCATGATCGCCGCTGCCGCCTTCCCAAAATATCTGCGCCGCGATTTCGCAACCCTGGATTTTTCCGCTGAGGCCGGAATGGCACTGCGCTAGCACTCGCTGCGCTAAGAGTTATGGTCTCCCAGGTTAGCGCCCACACTACGGGCGCGAACCTGGGGCACCCGATTTGTTTCCCCCCACCTTCAACGAAGGTTAACCCGCCCCTTGGACTTCGAGGCTCGACGCTCGCGACTCGTCTCGCTTGTTACAAGATTGTTACATTTCCCGGCTACAATGGTGGCCGTGAAACCGACGATCTTTGTAGTGGAAGACGACCCGGATATTTCCCGCCTGGTACGCCATCATCTGGAGGGCGCTAGCTTCAACGTGCGTCTGTATTCGACTGGCAATGTGGTCGTGTCGGACGCGGAACGCCAGCGTCCGGCGCTGTTCTTGCTCGATATCATGGTGCCCGGGAAAGATGGCCTGGAACTTTGCCGTCAGATCCGGCAATCGGTCTCGCTGGCATCGGTTCCGGTAATTTTTCTGACCGCGAAAAGTGGCGAGGCCGATCGCATACTGGGACTGGAATTGGGTGCCGATGACTACATCCCCAAACCTTTCAGTCCGCGCGAACTGGTGGCCCGTGTCAAGGCCGTGTTGCGCCGTTTCGAGCGGCCCCTGCCGCCTCTGCCTACCAAGATCGAAGAGGTGCACATTGATCCCGCGGCGATGACGCTGACCGTGCGCGGCAAACAAGTTCCGACCACCGCCACCGAATTCCGCTTGCTCGACTACTTTATGCGGCACGCCGGGCGCGTTTTCACGCGCGACCAGTTGCTCGATTCGGTCTGGCGTGACACAGCCTATGTGACTCCACGTTCGGTCGATGTTTATGTGCGCCGCATCCGCGAAAAAATCGAACCTGATCCGGAGAATCCCCGGTATCTGAAGACGGTCCGGGGCGCCGGCTACCGCTTCGAGGTCCCGCATTGAGAAGTCGCATTTTCGTCAAGTTAATGGTTGTCTTTCTGCTGGTGATCGCGGCCACCACGATTACTGTGCAGTGGACCGTGCGCAAGGTCTGGCAGCATGCGCTCTACGAGCAGGTCGAACGCGACCTCAAGCAGAAGACCCTGATGTTTGCGTATCGCGTCGAGGCCGACCGGCAGCATAGTCTGGCCGATATTACTGCGCAGGAGGGACAGGCTGCCGGCGCCCGCGCCACCGTGATCGATCCCACTGGCAAAGTGCTGGCCGATTCAGAAGCGGACCCCAGCACCATGGACAATCCTGCGCATCGCAAGGAGTTCGTCGCCGCTCTCGGAGGTCAGGTCGGCGTGGAGGAGCGCGAGAGTCACACTCTTGGAATTCCATTCTTATACGTGGCTGCGCCAATCTCGGGAGGCGCTGTGCGCCTTGCCTATCCCTTGCCCGAGATCGAGATAACCAATCGCCCTTTGGTCCGGGCGTTGTTTTGGGGTTCGCTCACCTCGTTTGTTCTCGCTCTCCTCATCGCTGCCGTCACTTCTCAATATTTGGGCGGGCGTCTGGGGCGCATTGTGAGTTTTGCCGAGCGCGCTGCTGGCGGCGATCTCACCGCCAGAATTGCCTCTACATCGACCGATGAGATTGGCCAGGTGGCCGCCGCTCTCGACAAGACTGCACGCCGGGTGGAAGAGAGCTTCACTCGCGTGCAAACCAGCCAGCGTGAGCTGGAAACCCTTCTCAACAGCATGCAGGATGCCGTCATTGCCGTGGATGCCGACGGGCGAGTGCAATGGGCGAATCGCGGCATGGACCGACTGCTCCATCGTTCTCCCCGCCTGAATGCTCCTTTGATCGACAGCGTTCGCGATCCTGATTTCCTCGCTGCCATTCAGGAAGCGGCCCGGGATCACGTCGTTACTTCCGCGCGCTCCAACACAATCACTGCCGGTCGCACTTTCGATGTCACGGCAGCGCCCATGCCGGGAGGCGGCGCCGTTGCCGTGCTTCGTGACCTCACCGAAACCGAGCGCATGGAAAAGACCCGGCGCGATTTCATCGCCAACGTTTCCCACGAACTGCGTACACCGCTCACCTCCATCCAGGGATACACCGAAACTTTGCTCGACAGTCCGATCGCCGACAATCACATCCGGGAATTTCTCGAAATCATCCGCAAGAATGCGGCCCGCATGTCACGCCTCACCGAGGATCTTCTCACCCTGGCGCGCGTTGAATCGGGCGAGCAGAGATTCGATGTTCAGAAGGTCAGCGCCGAAGAATTGCTCAACGATGCTCACGAAAGTTTCCGTGAAGTCGCACGCTCCTACGGGGTCGAACTCGACGTGGAGAATGCGGTCCTCGATGTCTACGTGAGTGCCGATCGCGAGGCGATCCACCAGATTTTTTCCAATCTCATTGAAAATGCCCTTAAGTATGCGGCATCGGGCAAAAAGATTGTCCTCGGGGCCCGCAACGTCTCCAGCTCGGGCTCGGAGACAACGGCCAGCGGGGTAGAGTTCTATGTTCGCGATTTCGGCCCGGGAATTTCTTCGGAGCACTTGCCTCGACTCTTCGAGCGCTTCTACCGAGTGGACAAAGCTCGCTCCCGCGAATCCGGCGGAACTGGCCTGGGCCTCGCCATCGCCAAGCACATCATTCTTGCCCACCGCGGAACGATCCGCGCCGAGAGCGAATTGCATCACGGCTCGACATTCGTCTTCATCCTGCCGCCGTCCTAGACGGGGCCGGTGATCCGAATCTTGCGCAAAACGGGCAAGGATGCAGCGCCGCCCTCGGAGCCATACCACCTCTGTGCCATTTCGCCCCGTTTCTCCACAGGTTCCACCGCGATGCTACTTGCGATCCACACCCAACTTACGGATAATCATGGACGAACATTCTTTACATCTATGTATCGCTATAGCCGTCTTGACCTGCTGCGCATTCTCCGGCTCGCTCCGCGCCAACTGCACACTTGGGAAAAAGCGGGGCTGGTCAAGACGAGCGAGGATTATTCCTTCTTCGATCTGCTGCAAATCAAGAAAGTCCGCGACCTGTGCAGTCAGCGCGTGCGTCCGGCGGTAATCCGGCGCTCGCTCGATGCCATGTTGCAGCAGGTGTCCGGAATGCAGAACCCTCTGCTCGAAGCGGGCGCCTACCAGAGCGGGCACCGCGTGGCATTCCGGCACGGCGGCCGGCTGCTGGAGCCAATCGCTGGACAATTCATGTTCGACTTCGCATCCGAAGAAACAAAAATTGTGACCAGTCCCCGGCGCAACGGCCCGGAGCTGGTCGTCACCGACGTGGTCGACCTGTTTGCGCGCGGAATCCAGCTGGAAGAGAGTCCGTCGTCGCAGAGTGAAGCGATTGCCATCTACCTGAAGGTTCTCGACATGGATCCTCAACACGCTGCCGCGCACATCAACCTGGGAACGCTCTATTACAACCGCCAGGAATATTTGCTGGCCGAAAAGCACTACCGGTCGGCGATCCAGATCGATCCCCGGTACGCGCTCGCTTATTTTGACCTGGGCAACGTGCTCGACGAGACGGGGCGCATCGAAGAGGCCATCAATACCTATAAGACCGCGATCCAACTGGCTCCCACCTACGCCGATGCGCACTACAACCTCGCGCTCGCCTACGAAAAGATCCGCGAACCGCGCAAGGCGCTGCAGCACTGGCGCGCCTATGTGAAGCTCGACACGACCGGCCCATGGACAGTGCACGCCAAACATCAGATCCAGCGCATTCTGCAGAGCGACAGTTTGAAGCTGGTGCACTCGCGCAAAGCGAACTAACAACCCCTTCAGTATCGCGGGCGCTCGGCAGCTTGCGAAGCCTGAGCTCGTTTGACGAAACTCGTTGGACGGAAAAAAGAGGCGCGGCCTGCGCCGCGCCTTGGAGAGAGAGTACATCTGCCTCAACGCCTACTTGGTTGAAGGCCGCGGCGGTTAGTCGACGACCAACTGGTTATCCACGCTAAATGCTCCCGGCACCCCCGAGGCACGTATTCCGGCAATCGTCTTGTCCATCGAGCTCTGGACTGACCCGTACAGCGTCACGTGTCCGTTGTCGACCACAATGCGGATGGGATGAACGGGGTCGGTGGCATAACGGCCGAGCACCGAGTCGCGATAGATTGCGCGCGCGGTCCGGATGCGCAGCGAATCGTCAAACGTCGAAACCGGCAGCACCTTCACCTCATTGACCACGTCTTTGATGCCCGGTGTGCGCGCCACAATGCTCATCGCGGAATCCACGGGAATGTCGTACACCGCGTCGCCCGTAATCGTGGCTACGCCGTCTTTGACCTCGATCGCGAGATAGTTGAACGTGTTGTCGTAATAACCGACGCGGTCATAGGCCAGCTTCTTTGCCAGTTTCTGCTGAAGCTGATCGTCGGGCACGTTTGCTCCCGCGACCACGATGTCGTTGCGAACGCCCGCAACGTTGGCGAGCTTCCTGATCTTTTTGGCGGCATCCAGCTTGTCCTGGTAGAGGCCGACGGTGCCGGTCAGGGTCACGATGCCATCCTCCACGCTGGAGTTCACGTTCTGCAATTGCCTGGCACCGTGCATCTTCTGGCTGACCGCCTGCTGTATCGGTTGATCGTAGCGGCCATTGGATGAAGGCGCCGCCATTGCGGTTATACTCACCAGGACGAGCAGCACCACGGTCACCGCTGACAAATTCCTTTTCATGGTTGCCATCCTCACTCGAATTCCGGTCCCCACATCTTTTTAACCGGTTAGTTAAATAGATGCGTTAATGCATGACGCGGATGCGGCTGGCGGATGGCTTTACAAACTATTACCTTTACAGAGAATTACAAAGAGGCGGCGCCAACATTGACGTTCCCCACGGAAGCGCAGAGGTCGCACGCGGGAGTGATTGCAGGCGCAAAATGATGAACGTTATCCGCGTCGCTTGACGGCTCTCTCGCCGGCGGGGGCGCCCGGCCGTCTTGCCGGAGATTTCTTTTCAGTCGCAGCCTTGCTCGGAAATACCCTCGCGAAAATCTTGTCGATATTCTTCAGTTGCCGCTTCAGATCGAAGGCGCGCTCGATCTTCGCTCGCGGCACGCGGCTGGTAATCGCGGGATCGTTGAGGATGAGTTGATGGAAATCAAGGTCTTCCTTCCAGGCATTCATGGCATGGCCCTGCACCAGGCGATAGGCATCTTCGCGGGAGATGCCGCTTTCGACTAAATCGAGCAGCAGTTGTCCGCTGAAGACGAGGCCGCGCGTACTGTTCAGATTGGCCAGCATGCGCTCCGGATAGACGAACATGGTCTCGATGAGGTTCGCGGTTTTGTTCAACAGGTAATCGGCAAGAGTAGTTGAATCGGGAATGATAATGCGTTCCGCCGACGAGTGTGAAATATCGCGCTCGTGCCAGAGCGCAACGTTTTCGAATCCTGCCTGCGCGTTCCCACGGACCACACGCGCCAGTCCGCTGATCTGCTCGCAGGTGACGGGATTGCGCTTGTGAGGCATGGCCGACGAGCCTTTTTGCTTTTCGCTGAAATACTCTTCGGCCTCCCGAACCTCGGTGCGCTGCAGATGGCGGATTTCAGTAGCGATTTTATCGAGCGTCGAAGCGATGACCGCAAGCGTTGCCAGGTAATGCGCGTGGCGGTCGCGTTGGATCACCTGAGACGAAACTGCCGCGGCCTTCAGGCCCAGCCGCGCACACATCTTCTCTTCGAGTTCCGGCGTGAGATGGGCGAACGTTCCCACCGCGCCCGAGAACTTCCCTACGCGCAGATCTTCAGCAGCGGCCTGGAAGCGCGCGATGTTACGGCGCGTCTCCGAGTACCAGTTGGCGATCTTGAAGCCAAACGTGATCGGCTCGGCATGGACGCCGTGAGTGCGCCCGATCATGGGCGTGTCCTTAAACTCCCACGCGCGGCGTTCGAGCACAGCGGCCAACCGCTCGAGATCTCCCGCGATCAGCGAAGAAGCCTGCTGGATAAGGAGCGCTTGCGCGGTATCGACAACGTCGTTCGAGGTGAGGCCATAGTGGAACCAACGCGCATGGGGTCCGACGATCTCAGCCACGGCGGTGGTAAAGGCAATGACGTCGTGCTTGACCTCGGCTTCAATTTCGAAGATGCGCTCGACGTTGAAGTCGGCGCGTTCATGGATTGCCTTCGCGGCCTCCTTGGGCACGATTCCGGCGGCGGCCAGCGTCTCGGTTGCCGCGACTTCCACCGCGAGCCAGGTGCGGAAGCGGTTTTCGTCGCTCCAGATGCGAGCCATCTCAGGCCGCGTGTAGCGTGGAATCACAGGGAATCTCCTGAAAGGGAACTCAGGATTGTAAATCAGACGAAAGACAAGTCAAGAATCAAAAGGCAATAATCAAAAAGCAAGTCAAAAGGCAGAAGTCAAATTGAAGAAGTAAAACTGCTTCGAGCCAGATTTACTTCTTCAATTTGACTTCTGACTTTTGACTTCTGACTTTTGACTTTTTACGAATATCCCAGTCGTCGCTGTGGTAGGTGGTCTTAATCCACCTGATGCTTCGCCGTGTATCCTTCGCGGGCGTAGATGACGGTCTTGACTTCCTTGCCTTTCTGATTTCGAACCTTCAGCGGGCCTCCGTCGGGAGCCTGCAGTTCGACTTTCAACTTGCGATAGCTCCCGTCGAGCTTGGTATTGGTGGGATGGTAAGAAATGCTGTACTGATTGCGAATGTCGGTGGAGATCTCCTGAAAGATCCCGGGCAGTTCGCCCTCGAAACGCGGGAAGTAGGAGCGTCCGCCGGTGAGCTGCGCCAGCGTTTTCAACTGGTTGTCATTCTGCAGCCAGGTAACGCTCCGCCCGAACGGGTCATTGCCCATACTGGCGGCATCGACATAATTCCGCCACTGCCATCCGATGCTCACGGCATAGATTGTCGTATCTTTGGTGGCCTTGACCTTCTTCATCGTCTGATCCCATGTCAGCTTGCTGAAGGTGTCGGCTCCGGAGGAAATCAGGATGATGTATTTTTTCCCTTCGATGCGATCGAGCCGGTCGAGGGTATCGAAGACCGCATCGAACATGTTGCGTTCCGAAAACCCCGGTATACGAAGTATGTTGAGCGCGCCCATGATCGATCTTTTATCCTGCGTAAAGTCGACCAGAATTGTGGGTTTCATGTCGTAGGAGACAACCGCCACATAGTCGTTCTTTTGCAGCCCGCCGGCGAAGGTGTAGGCAGCATTCAGGGCGTCATACATGTAGGCATATTGCCGCAATTCGTGAAACAAGCCCGAAGCCGCGAATTCGATCAAAAGCACCGCGGTCATGGGGGCTCTGGTCTGATTAAACGATGCTATTTTCTGGGGCGTGCCATCTTCCAGAATTTTGAAATTCTCCTCCCTCAAGCCGGGAACCGTCTGGCCATCTTTAGTGGTGACGAGCACGTCGAGAGTCACCACTGGCACGTCGACCTTGATCGAGTAGTCAGGCATGTTATCGATCTTCTTGGGTCTTTCGGGCGCGGGCGGAGGCGGCTCCTCCTTCTTTTTGGGGATTACGTAGGGTCCGACGTCATTTTGCGGCCCACCCGCCTCGGGAGGGGCTTCTTGCTTATTTGGATTGGCTGGCGGCTGCTGCGAAGTATCCTGATTCTGGGCCCGGGCCAGGGTCGAAAAACCCGGAATCAACAGGCAACAGGCAAGAAATGACAATAAGATCAGAGGCTTACGGGAGGCCGTCCGTACGGAATTTTGCCCGAAGAAAACATCAAAAAACATGGGAAATCCTCGAAAACACCTGTGCTAGTATAGATGCAACAGCTCTGCGGTTGGGATATTTTGCTGGCCGTAAAAAACTTACCTCCCCTGGCAAAACCATTTTGACAACACGTGGAGTCAAACAAGTATCGGTCGTTTCTTGACCTCCGGGGATATCCATGAGAATCACGGCGATTCTAGCCGCCATTTTGTGCCTTGCGCCCACCCTGCCTGCATCTGCCCAGAATAAGCCAGATCGGCCAAACATCATACCGCTGAGCCAGATCCATGAAGGTATGAAGGGCACAGCCCTCACTGTGTTTCAAGGCGTCAAGCCGGAATCCATGGACGTGGAAGTTCTCGGAGTGCTGCGTAACATGAACGGCCCCAAGGGCGACGTCATCCTGGTGCGGTTGCATGGTACCAAACCGGAGTACACCGGAGTGGTTGCCGGCATGAGCGGCAGCCCCGTCTATTTCGACGGTAGGCTGGCGGGCGCGCTCGCCTTCCGCATCGGCGAGTTCTCGAAGGAGCCGATTGCAGGCGTCACACCGATTGAGGAGATGCTTGAGATCAGTGCCCTCGATCGTCGTCCCACAGAGGCGCCATTGCGTGCAAGCGGTGAGCTTCAGAGCGGGAAGTCGCAGACCGCAAGTCCCGGAGACAGCGCGGCCCTGACGACAATCGACTCGTCAACGAACTTTTCTCCGGACTTTTCTCCGAGCTCCGCGCCGAAATATGACAATTATCTGAAGCCGATTGACGCTCCATTCGTCTTCAACGGCTTTTCAGACGCGACCTTGCAGCGCTATGCGGACCAGTTTGCCGCGGCGGGCATCACGCCAGTGATGGGCACGGGATCATCGAGTGATCGCAAGCAACCCGAGCCGCTCGAAGCAGGCTCGGCCGTCAGTGCCGTTCTGGTACGCGGAGACATGGACATTGCCGCGACCTGCACGGTCACCTATGTCGATGCGCATCACCTGCTGGCCTGTGGACATCCGCTGCTGCAGTTTGGCGAAGTGGACCTGCCGATGACCAAGGCAACGGTGGTGGCCACGCTGCCTTCGCCGCTGAATGCTTTCAAAATTGTTAACACAACGGAGACGGTTGGCGCGTTTGTGCAGGACCGCCAGGCCGGCATTCTTGGCGTGATGGGTCACGAGCCGAAGATGATTCCTGTGACCGTGTCACTGCACAGCGGCTCTACGATGAAACAATTTCATTATGAGGTGCTCAATAACGCGCGGCTCAGCCCACTGGCCATGATGGCCACGGTCTTCAACGCGCTGCACGGCACCAACGACTACGGTGAGGACATCACCTACCGTATGAATGGCGTGCTGAGCGTCAAGGGCTATCCGGACGTCATGATGCGCAACATGTTTGCACCGCTCGATAACGGCCAGCCTGCCGCGGCGCTGGCGGCGGCCAGCATCGGCGAACGTTTTGGACGCATCTATAGCAATCCTTATGACGCTCCCGACGTTGAGGGAGTGAAACTCGATTTCGATCTGGTGCGCGAACGGCGTTCGGCGCGCCTGGAAGCTTCCCGCACAGACGTAACGGAAGCGCGCCCCGGCGACAAAATCATGGTTGAAACCGTGATTCGTCCGTATCGCGGCGAACGACTGGTGCGGCAGATCCCGATCCGTATTCCGACCTCGGCCTCAAAGGGCCCGCTGCGCATTCTGGTGAGTGACGGCGACACGCTCGACCGGATGCATCGCAGCGCGCCGATGATGAGCCGCGGCCTGGGTCTGGCCCCGACCATCGCACTGCTCAACAAGGAACGCTCGGATGACCGCGTGTATGTTTCGCTGTTCGACTCCGATCCGGAGGCCATGGTCGCCGACAAGATCATGCCGACACTGCCCCTTTCAGTGATGAACGTGATGGACAACATGCGAGGCACGCAGGACATGGTTGTGCTCGGCGAATCGTCGGTGAGCGAAGCATCCACCGAGCCGCTGGACTATGTCGTCTCGGGCGCGCAGATGCTGACGATTAACATCAAATAGCGCCCGACCTAGCGCCGGCATCCTGCCGGCCGTCCTGAGAGGGTGTCTCGCTCCCACATCGCCAGCCACGGCCTGCATGTTTTCAATCATCAGGTTCGCGGCCGGCAGACGCTTCACCGGGCCGGCGGCGCTACAATCGAATCATCTAACAAATGAGGTACGATTTTGGCTCGTAAGAGGCTCGCTCTATTTTCCGCACTTACTCTTTCTATTCTTGTGCTTTCCTCATTTGCTTTCGCCGAAGGCACGCTCACCTGGGAACAATCAAAGTTCGAAGATCTGATTAAGGGCACTGCGCACGGCATTGCCTTCCGGAGCGGCGGAGGGCTCGAACTTGCCCCGGCGTTCAAAGCGCTGGCGACTACTCCATCGACCTACATCTGGTCTATCGCCTCGGACGCGGCGGGCAACATATACGTGGCCGCAGGAGCCCCCGCGCGTGTCTATCGCATTACGCCCGACGGTAAGGTCACGACCATCTTTGAGCCGCAGGAGTTGCAGGTGCAGGCGCTGGTGGTCGCGAAGAGCGGAATCGTTTACGCGGCCACGGCTCCGGATGGCAAGGTCTATCGAATCGCCACGACAAAAAGCTCTTCTGCGTCCGAGCCGCGGTCGCCCAAGATGGACGCGGCTAACTCGGCGACCAGTTCGTGGAGCGCCTCCGTCTATTTCGATCCCGGCGCGAAATATATTTGGGACCTCGCGCTCGATGACGCCGGCAACCTGTATGTGGCGACCGGCGATCATGGCGAGATCTACAAAGTCAGCGCGAATGGCCAGCACTCGCTTTTTTTCAAGAGCGACGAGGTGCACATTCGCGTCCTGGCGCTCGATCCCAAGGGAAACCTGATTGCCGGCTCCGATGGCAGCGGTCTGGTGTATCGCATTTCGCCCAAGGGAGAGGCTTTCGTTCTCTACAGCGCTCCCAAAAAAGAAATCACCGCGCTGGCCATCGATAGCGCGGGCAACATCTACGCTGCCGGTGCTGGAGAGAAGCGGCCAGGAACCGCGACTCCCGCATTGAACATCAACCTTGCTCCTCCGGCGCAGAGCGCACCGGCCATTGGCGGAGGTATCATCGTCAATCCCGCGCCATCTGCGCCTGCGCAGCCATTTCCGTCGCCCGGAGCCGGCGCCACCGGCGGCTCCGAAATCTATCGCATCGCCCCCGATGGCGCTCCCGAGCACCTGTGGAGTTCGCACGACGACCTGGTCTACGCTCTCGGTTTCGATCAGCGCGGACGCCTGCTCGCTGGAACCGGCAATCGCGGCCACATCTTTGCCATCAACGGCGTCGACGATTTCACTGACCTCGTCAGAGCAAGCGCCAGCCAGATCACCGCGTTCGCTCCAGCGCCCGGCGGAGGTCTGTACGTTTCCAGCAGCAACTTGGGCAAGATTTTTGTGCTCGGTCCCGGTCCCGAGTCGGAAGGATCATACGAAAGCGATGTTTTCGACGCCCACATTTTTTCGCGCTGGGGACGCAGCAGCATGCGCAGCGTCGGCAATGTCGAACTCTACGCACGCAGCGGGAACGTGGATAATCCTGACCGCAACTGGAGTCCCTGGACGCGGGTCAACCTCGCCGCAAACTCGGAATTGAATGTACCGCCGGCGCGCTTCATTCAGTGGAAGTCGGTGCTACACGAGGGCACTCCCGCGCCGCACGTCGATGATGTGCTGCTCAACTACCTCCCCAAGAACATCGCGCCCGAGGTCGAGGACATAGCGGTGCAGCTTGGATATCGCTACCAGCCGGTCCCGCGCGGCGCGGGTCCAGACGCGACGCCTCCCGGCCAGCCGCGCTTCGATACGCCGCCCACGGCCGTCCGCGACCATGACTCGATCGGCATTCGCTGGTCGGCGCACGATGACAACGACGATCAGCTTGTCTACTCCGTTTATTACCGCGGCGACGGCGAAACACGCTGGCTGCTCTTGAAGAGCGGCCTGACGGATCGTTTCTACTCGTTCGACTCGAGCCTTCTGCCCGACGGCGGCTACACCGTAATGCTGGTCGCCTCCGATGCGCCTTCTCATTCACCGGGAGAGGCGCTGTACGCGCAGAAAGTCTCGGCGCGCTTCGAGGTGGATAACACTTCTCCGGCGATCGAGAACCTGAGCGCCGTGCTGGAGGGAAAGGTGTCCGAAGCAAAGCAGATCCATATACGTTTCCGCGCCAGCGATTCGTTTTCGACGATAAAGCGGGCAGAGTTCTCACTGGACGGCGGCGACTGGCAATTCGTCGATCCGGTTGGACAGTTGTCGGATTCGAAAACAGAGGACTATGATTTTCACGTTCCCTTGCCGCAACCGGAAGCACCGCCCGCTCCGATGGTCGAGGCCATTGGCGGCGATCATGTGGTGGTTGTTCGCGCCTATGACCGTTTCGACAATCTGGCCACGGCGAAGACGATCATTCGCGCGAAATAGATTCGCTTGTCCAGTGTGGTGACTTTGTGCAGTCTGGTGACGGGGCTCCGCCCCGTCCGGCGGGGCAAAGCCCCGCTACCACACCAGCACTCTCCGCCTTAGAATCTTACTGTCGCGCAAGAATGATGGACGGAAACTTATTCGCGGCATCGAGGTCGAGCGCAAAGAAGTCGAGCAATGTGCAGGAAATTTCCTGTCCCGTGCAACCTGAAGTGTCAACGATATAGATCGCATAGGTTTGGGCCGCAGGAGCTGTCAGGATCATCTCGGAAACTGCCGATGTACCTCCTGCTGTTCCCCCTCCAGCGTCCGTCAGCTTGTAGGTTCCGGTGACGGCTTGCGATCCGCTCGTGCCGACGTACTCCGTCCCGCTTAGGCCCTGCGTCGGGTTCGCCCAGGTAAATAACAGATTCTGTGCAAGTGGACTTACTCCGGAAGCACCGCTGCTGGTAGTCGCCGCGGCAAATGTGCTCGGGAGCTGCGAAGCGGAATACGTTCCACTGCCCCTTCCCTGCGGAGCCAGCGTCCCGGTGATCACCGATGTGCTGGACTGATCCAGTAAGAAACCGCGGCCGTTTGCGCTCGCATACAAGATAAATTGGAGCGGGGCGACCACTGGCGACGCGTTCGGATTTCCCAGAAGTTGCACGGTATAGCGTCCGCTGCCGGTCGCCGAATACTTGTAGCCGGTACTGAAACTGCCCACGGAAAGAATGGTGCCCGCATCATTCTGGTCGAAATTGCCGTTGACATTGCCAGCGCCATCGGTATTCAGAAGGGTCAGCGAGACATTCGCTCCCCCATTGTCCGCGCCTGTGAGACTGGCAACCGACACAGCGTTCAGCGTGGCGTTGTTGTAGGGGGAGCCTTTGGGATCTTGGAAAACAACATTGCCCGACACTCCCGGATTTGTGGCGGCCGGATCAGTGGAAACTGCGTAGAGCGTGAGTGGATTGTTGCCATTGGTCGTCCCAGAGACGCCGTACATTTCGAAATTGAAAGTTTTTGCCAACGAGGTGGACGCGAATTGCATCGTGCCAATTCCATTGGCCATACTGTAGGTTCCCAAGAGGTCACTCGCGGTGGTTGCGGTGCCGCCGTCGTTGATGTCGAGTTGCCCGGAGCTGATGTGGCCCGCTCCGTCTAGTTGTAGCAATCCGGCATACCCTGTTCGCTTGCCGCTGACCGAGTCCACGCCCGTGAAGCCGAAGACGAACGGACCTGATAAAGACGTATCATTAGCAAACTTAGACGTAACCGCCTCGATTAGGCCCGAGCCAGTGCCATTGCTGTCCGACTCGATCGCTCCGATATCGCCGTTCGCATCGAGTACGACCGTGTACACGTAGGTTGGCCCGCCACTGAGATTCAGCGTGATCTTTCCCTGGTTATTTGAACTCGCTATATAAGATCCGGTAAGGCTGGCGTAGTGTTGCGGGCCAGACGCTATTAAACCGTCCGCTACCCCGCTGGTAATCTGGCCATTGCTGCCGACCACGAAATTTCCTACCAGCGCGGTGGCCCCGGAAGCGCTGTAACCCGTGAAACGAAATGCGTAGGTGGGATTCGTGGAATTCCCCCCCAGTCGCGAGTTCACAACCGTCAAGCTCGCTTGGCCTATGCCCGAGGGATCGAGCGTGGATGTCGCCGTAAGCAAGACTCCATTCGCAGAACTGCTATTACCAGGAGCTGTGTAGACGGCGAGTCCGGGATTATTAGTATCCTGTACGACCGTTCCGCAAGGGGGGGCTGCACAGGTCGGAGCGCCCCAGGCAAAGGTCTGTGGAGCGTCGTCCGGCACCGCGATCGCCGTGAATTGCTGCATGAGTCCAGTTCCAACGTTGGCGGTCGCGGGCGTAACATTCACCGTGACCTGCGCCACACTGATCGTGTCCGATCCGCTCGCCGTGGTATCCGCTACAGAAGTGGCGACAATCGTCACGGTGCTAGGGTTCGGTGCTGTCCCAGGAGCCGTGTAGACGCCCGTTGTTGAATCGATCATTCCGCATGGGTTCGGAGTTCCCGTGCACGCCGTGCCGCTCAGGCTCCATGTCACAGCTTGATTGCTGGTATTGCTCACCGTGGCGGTAAATGTTACAGTCTGCGTCACGTAAGCGACGGCCACCGTGCCACTTACCTTCACGGTGATCGCGGGCCCAGGGCCTTTGCCGCCGGTTGCACATCCGCTGGCCAGAGCCAGACTCAACAAAGCCGCTGCACACAGCAAATTCTTGATCATTGTCAGGTCTCTTCGGAATCCGGGGCACAAAAGTCGCTGCCCGAACCGGCCGATTCCCCGCGACGGACGCCGGTTTCAGATCGCGCCCAACGTCGATTTTGGTTTTTTGAATCAGCGAGTTACAAGTTTACCCTAATCCGTAGAACTTTGTCTGTTATGAGCTTACACGTTAGGCCATGACCTAGTGGGTGTGCAACCGCTTGCACTTTCCGGGGAAGCTACAGAGATTCGCCGATGCCCAACCGCTTCGTCATCGCCTCGTAAAGAAAACCCTCGCCCGGCTGGTAGGGCTGGACCCACTCTCCGTCGATGACGAACTGTGGGATGGCGCGCTTACCGGTCTGTCTGACCACTTCTTCGGCGGCTCCCGGAGTGGTTTCAATGTTGATGTCGGTGTAAGCAATGTTGTGACCGTCGAGGAAGCGCTTGGCCTCGCGGCAATCGGGACACCAGGGCGCCGAATAGACGGTGATTTGCATGCTCAATATAGAAGTCTAACCGAAGACAAATGCGGCAAGTCCGACGAAAGTCGCAGGTCGGCGAATGTCAAACTCGCTCCAACTCATGGAGCGTTCTCTCGTTCTTGACATTTCCGGTATTCAGCGTCGAAGCTGGCTCAAACAGAAGGATCCAGCATTCCTCCTCCGCCACTGGACGATGTTCCACACCGCGCGGCACAACGATGAATTCACCTTCTTCGATCCATTCGTGGCGATCGCGAAAATCCATGCGGAAACGGCCTTTCGCCACCAGAAACAGCTCATCTTCGTGCTCGTGATGGTGAAACACAAACTCGCCTTTGAGTTTGTCGAGCTTTACATACTGACCGTTGAGCTCACCGGCGATGTACGGCTTCCAGTATTCGGTGATCTTGGCAAATTTGTCGGCAATGTTGACCTTGTGCATGGAACTCCTCGAAGCTGCGGCGCGCTTCTAGATGGATGCCGCATTGGCGCAGTTGGTCGCAGAAAGTGACTGACGATGGAAGTAGAGCGGGGCTGCGCCCGGCTCGGGCGAGATCGCCCACCCTACACGAGCAGGAGAAGCCGCCAGCCCCTCACTGGCGGCCCATTCATCTTTCGTTCAGTGCCCGGCGTTTAGTAGCCCTCCGTTTAGTAGCCAGGCGTTGCCGAACTCGGGGATCCGCCGCGCAGCATCACGCGCACGCCACGTTGCAGATTGACCTGAGTCGTTGTCGTCCAATCGACTTCATCGGTGCCGATCACACCGCTGCCACCGCCGGCGAGTTCGTAACTGATGCGGCCGTCCTGATAGGCGTAATTGCCTACCGCCAAAACCATTCCGGTTTTCAGCACGAAGACCGGAACTCCCGGCGCGGTGCCGGAGAAGCGCGAATCGGTTGCGGTCACGTTCGCCGGAGTGTAGCTGGCATATGTGACCTGGGGAACTTCCTCCACCACAGGCTCACTGACCGCGGGCCGAACCCGGCGTACCGCCAGCCGAGGCACGGCGCTATCAGAGGAACCGTTGTAGGCGTCGTTCCTGTACGATTCATTCCCATACGGATCATTCCCATTCGACTGGTTGTAAGGGTGCCCGAAGAAATGCCAGTCGGGACCAAAGGTTGAGGCGACCTGCGTGATCTGCACGTCATCCATGAGGCGCAGCGTGAGCTGGCTCTCGCCTTTTAGAGTGGGGCGCGGACCGCGCGCGGGCAGCATGATGATCTTCCACGGCCAGAGCGGCGGCAGCATCCACTCGACAATGTCGCGCTTGGCATGGCCTTTGCCATCGATGTCGCCATACTTGTCGACCTTGTAGCCGCGGGTGCCGATGACTTTAGCATCGAGCGGCATGTCGCCATCGGGCAGGCCGATGCGATCGAACTGGATCTTCATGTAGCCTTTGCCCCAGAAATGGCCGGGTTCCTGAGCCGCCTCAAGATGGCCAATCAGATAGCTTCCGCGGGGGAAAGCTTGCCGGCCGAACTCGGTCATGGAGTGAAGACGGCAGAGCACGGGATCGCCGATGGCGACCGTCGCGGTAGAGAAATTAGGTTCGTCGAGCGTGCACCGCAGAATAGTTCCAGCCGGCAGGACCATTTCCCGCGCACTGGCACAAAGGGTCAAACTCAGGAGGGACACTACGAGAACTGCACACAGAGAGCTGGGTTTCATCGAATCACCTCGGTCTCACGCCCCGAAATTCGTGGTACGCCGTGCCAAAGCAACTGCGGTGAGCCAGCCCCGATTAGGCAAAGTAAATCACAAGTCGATCTTTGCGGTCAATCGACGATTTTGAGTCAAAACTGTGTCTATTTCGCCTCAGAGGAAGTTGACAGGGTTATTTGATATATATCATAATCTATACCATGTCGCGAACCGCTAAGCTGTTCCGTAACGGCCGCAGTCAGGCCGTCCGCTTGCCTTCCGAATATCGCTTCGAGGGCTCGGAGGTTTTTGTCCGGCGGGACCCGGCTACCGGCGACGTGATCCTGTCGCGGCGTCCGGAATCGTGGAATGACTTTTTTGCATTTCTGAAGACCGTCGACGTGCCGGAAGACTTTCTTTCCGATCGTGGAGACGCTTCTCCCCAAAAGCGCGAGTTGTTCTAAGTGGCGATCCGCTATCTTCTCGACACCAACACCGCCAGCTACGTGATCAAGGGAAACTTTCCTCGCGTGCGCGAGCGGCTTCTGAAAGTTCCAATGGCAGAAGTCGGAATCTCGGTTGTCACCGAGGCGGAATTGCGTTTTGGGGTGGCGCGACGTCCGGCAGCGGCTCTGAAACGCGTAGTTGACGAATTTCTGCTGCGGGTGGAAGTGCTGCCGTGGAACTCAGAGGCGGCGCAGGAGTATGCGCGCATTCGGGCGTCTTTGGAGAGGGAAGGGTCGCCGATCGGAAATCTGGACTTGATGATCGCGGCGCAGGCGGTGGCGGCGGGGGTGGTTCTAGTTACTCATGATCATGTGTTTCGGCGGGTGGAAGGGTTGAGGGTGGAGGATTGGAGCAAGTGAGCGCATCGTGCGAATTAACCTAATCGTTTAGGTTTGTGCTAGGATCATTTCATGCCGACAGTGCTGAGGCGTGGGCGGCTGCGAGTCGTGATTTATCCAGCCGATCACAGGCCAGCCCACGTCCATGCAATCGGGCCGGACGGGGAAGCGGTTTTCATCTCAGCTGTCCCGCGGGTCCGAGCGAGCTGCGGGAAAACTATGGACTCAAGAGGCGGGCGCTGGTGGCGGTCGAGCGTGTGATCAACGAGCACCTAAACGAGCTCTGTCGAGCGTGGGAGGAGATACATGGTATCGCGCAGTAGCATCGAGTTGGCAAACAAAAGAAAAGAGCAGTTGCGAAGAGAATTCCCGCATGCTGTCTCCGCCCGGTATGACCGGGCGAGCGGGAAGGTCGTGGTTGAGCTGAGTTCGAAACTGACGCTGAGTTTTTCGCCGCAAGATGCGCAGGGCCTGGAAAAGGCCAAGCCGGCGCAGCTCGAGGAAATTGAGTTGAGTCCGTCAGGCTTTGGAGTGCACTTTCCGAAGCTTGACGCGGACCTGTATATTCCAGGGCTGCTGGAAGGGTTTATAGGATCTAGGAAATGGATGGCTGCACGTCTTGGGCAGGCCGGCGGACAGTCGCGAAGCCGTGCTAAGAAAGCGGCCTCGCGGGCGAATGGGTTGAAGGGCGGGCGGCCGCGGCGGAAGGAAGTTGCGGCGGGGGATTAGCGACTGGGATTTTGATTAACCCAACGCATTCGCAAAAAGCGCGAATGTGCCGCTATTTTTGCTGTTTGTGAACTTCCTTTTCAGACACTATGTCGTAATTAGCTGCCAACGGCTCGTCAGGGGATTGGGGTTTGTATTCAACGAATGCGATGCTGTCAGCAAACCGTCTAGCGGCGTAATCGTTGTTAGCATGTAGCCGGGCACATGCAATCACTAAGTGGGCCGACGGTTTGTGGGCCGTCAACTCAACGCAGGTCAATACGTACTCGGTCGCGTCTGAGTAGCCTTCGACGGCATATCTTCTTGCGTCGCAGTCCCCCTGACATCGTTGCTCGGTATCGTACGCTTCTTCCGAACGAACGGCTGTGATGTGAAAGGATATTGGCGTGCCTTTTTCTTGTCCAACTGATCGCTCACTTCGCAGTAGTACCAAGAATACAGCGACGGTAAGGATCGTTTTTGTTGTGGGCATTATGCTTCCTTCGGCAGCCCTGCGGTTGTGACTTTGAACCCTACTTATCACCCGTACGTTTCCCAGAAACGGTTTCACGGTTACTACACCTTTCAAGATTTCTCGAACATTTTGTAGTGGTCTAATACCCACTTCTTATGTTCCGCATCAACAGGCTGCGGGTCTTCCCATGAAAACCCAGTTGTTGTGGCCGCTTGAAGCACCAAGATTTTTACGGTTTGTTGCGCGCCTGCCAATAGTCTCAGATACTCTGCGCAAGCACCCTTTGGTTCGTCTACTCTCATGCGGTCGGCGGTGCAAAATTCCTGCGGTCCAACCTGGATGACTTCGCCGCGCCAAAGGGAAAGTTTCTCACCTGTCGTAGCTTCCCTTATTTCGGGCGGTTGGTTTGCAGCAGCCCCCTTGGTTGACATTCGTTTCCTCCTGTGGCCATCCTATCACGGGCACTCACCTATCTAATGGTTTGAAGGGCGGCTGGCCTAGGCGGAAAGACCTTGCCGCTATGGGGGATTAGCGACCTGGGCTGAGTGGTTGCGGCGCAGGCGAGGATTGGAGTAAGTCTTTGTGAGTAATCGTCACTCGCTTGATGGTCTTAGCTGCTTGATGTGCTCGCAGAGCTTCTCGGCTGCGGCGAGTGCAGTGTCGATGTTCAGCGATTCTCCCAGCCATGTGTAGACGGTTCCGTCGAAAAACCCAACCTGCAATTGTCCGGAATCAACGGATGCGTCATGTCGTTTCGGATCATTCACTGCATAAGCGTCAACATGCTCTCCCACGTTGCGCATCTTGCTCAGCCCTGGGAGCGACTTGTCAAATTCAGCGACTGCGGCTCTCAGTTCGACGGAGAATTCTGGGATCCGCATTGCTATCTCGGCTGATCTCCTCAACCTCCGAAGCGCAACGATCAGAAACTGAAGGTCTGCCCACCAACGAAACACGAAGCTATCGTCCTCGGGTTCTGCGGACCTCAGACGGCGGCGCTGTAACGCTACCGTGAAGCAGGCCTCGCTGCAAAACCTTCTCGCCCGCAGAACGATTGCATCTTTGGATCGCATGCGGCCCACAATAACAAGAAAGCTACCAGCTCTGCACCGGCGAACTAAACCCTGCCGAGCTTTGCTCGGCTTGGACGGGCGGGGACGCCCGTCCCCACACGTGCAGAAACAAATGCCGCCAGCTTTCGCTGGCGGCTTGAAACCTCGCTTGCTTCGCTTCGCGGGAACGGACGAAGGCGTCCGTCCCTACGCAAGACTAGCTTTCGTACAGCAGCACGCCCTCGGCTTTCTCTGAATCCACTGGGCGGTAGTACAGCTTGTTGTCTTCGAGGAAGACCTCGATGAACGCTGGCCTGGTAGTGATGGTGCCTTGGATCAGCGCTTCCGATAGCGGGTCTTCGATGTACTTCTGCAGTGCGCGGCGGAGCGGACGCGCTCCGTAGCTGCGGTCGGTGAGCGTCTGGTTGAGGATCCACTTCTTTGCTTCGTCCGCTACGCTGACCGTGATCGAGCGCTGTGCCAGGTTCTGGTTCAGTTGCGCGACCATCAGTTCAAGAATCTGGATGAGGTCCTGCTCGCTGAGCGCCATGAAGAGGATGATCTCGTCGACGCGATTCAGGAATTCAGGATTGAAGGTGCGCTTGACCTCGCCCTTCACCAGGTCTTCGACCTTGGCCGACACCATCTCGTCTTTCGAGTGCTGGAAGCCGAGGCCCTCGCGCTTCATCAGGTGCCGCGCGCCGATGTTTGACGTCATGATGATGATGGTGTTTTTGAAATCGACCGTGTTGCCGAGACCGTCGGTCAACTGGCCATCTTCAAATACCTGCAACAGGATGTTGAACACGTCCGGATGCGCCTTCTCGATTTCATCGAGCAGCACGACCGAGTACGGGGCGCGCTTTACGCGTTCGGTCAGTTGGCCGCCCTCTTCGTAACCTACATATCCCGGAGGCGAGCCGATCAGCTTGGAGACCGAGTGCTTCTCCATGAATTCGGACATATCGAAGCGGACTAATGCTTTGTCGCTACCGAACATGAAATGCGCCAGGGTGCGCGCGACTTCGGTTTTGCCTACGCCCGTCGGTCCGAGGAACAGGAAGGAGCCAATCGGGCGGTTCGGGCTCTTCAATCCCGCACGAGAACGGCGGATGGCGCGGGCCAGAGCGCTGATCGCTTTATCC
>JBAQJU010000270.1:0-2570 GCA_049300475.1 Terriglobales bacterium
CACCAGTTGGCTGTCGGCCAGCGCGGCGTTCGATCGCGTGCGCCACAGTCTGCTTGCCGCCCGCCCGGGTCGCGGTCCCGGAAAATATTTCGGTTGACACAGCTCCGGGTCGTTTTATAATCATTCTCATCCGATAATCATGCGCTTCACCCATGAGCAGTTCCGTGAGCTGGCCGCGAAGCACGGTTTGGCGGTCACGCACCAGCGTCAGGTGGTCTTTGAGGCCGTCATCGCTTCCCACGGACACTATTCCCCGGAAGACATTTACGCCACGGTCCGGCGCCGCATTCCATCAATATCGCTGGCCACGGTCTACAACAATTTGCGGCTTTTCATCGAGTGTGGGTTGCTGCGCGAGGTCACTCCTCATTCGTCCACGTTGCGCGTGGACGGCAATCTCAAACCGCATCACCACTTGGTTTGCTCCCGCTGCAAATCGGTGCAGGACATCGAAGGAGAGTTTATCGATTTCAAACGGCTATCCCGGCAACTGCCGGGCGGCTTTGATCTGACGCAGCCGCTGGTCGAGGTCTTTGGCCTCTGTCGCCGCTGCAGCACAAGAAAGTAGTCTTTGATACGCAGCACTAAATCAAAATTCGAAGGACGAAAACATTATGGAAAATACACTCGCGACTTCATCGGGGAGTGTTTCCCCCGAAGCTAAAGACAAAAGCACCATAGCCGAATCAAAGTGCCCAGTAGCGCACGGCGCTCGCCAATCCCACAGGAATGTTGATTGGTGGCCCAATCAGGTGAGCCTGAAGGTCCTGCACCAGCATTCCCCAAAGTCCGACCCGATGGGTAAGGAATTCAATTACGCGCAAGAGTTCAAGAGCCTCGACCTGAATGCCGTGATCAAGGACCTGCATGCCCTGATGACGGATTCGCAGGAGTGGTGGCCGGCCGACTTTGGCCACTATGGGCCGCTTTTCATTCGTATGGCTTGGCACAGCGCGGGCACGTACCGCATCGGCGACGGCCGTGGCGGGGCCGGATCCGGGCAGCAGCGCTTCGCCCCACTCAATAGCTGGCCGGACAACGTGAACCTGGACAAGGCGCGCCGGCTGCTCTGGCCGATCAAGCAGAAGTACGGCCGGAAAATCTCGTGGGCCGATCTCATGATTCTCGCCGGCAACGTCGGCCTCGAGTCGATGGGCTTTAAGACATTCGGTTTTGGGGGCGGGCGTGCGGACGTCTGGGAGCCCGAAGAGGAAATTTATTGGGGACCGGAGGGCACGTGGCTGGCGGACGAGCGTTACTCCGGGGATCGTGACCTCGAGAATCCTCTTGGCGCGGTGCAAATGGGCCTGATTTACGTGAATCCGGAAGGGCCTAATGGAAAGCCCGATCCCATCGCTGCGGCGCGGGATATCCGGGAAACGTTCGCCCGCATGGCGATGAACGACGAAGAAACGGTCGCACTCATTGCCGGCGGCCACACCTTCGGCAAGACCCACGGTGCTGCCGTTCCCGCTCAGTATGTCGGTCCCGAACCAGAAGGTGCCGACATCGAGGATCAAGGCTTCGGGTGGAAGAATAAATTTGGCAAAGGTTGCGGTGCCGACACCATCGGCAGCGGCCTGGAAGTCATCTGGACCACGACGCCAACGAAGTGGAGCAACAACTTCTTCACCAACCTGTTCAGCTACGAATGGGAACTGACCAAGAGTCCGGCCGGGGCGCATCAGTGGACGCCGAAAAATGGCGCAGGCAACGGTACGGTGCCGGATGCGCACGATCCGTCAAAGCGTCTCGCGCCATCCATGCTAACCACGGACCTCGCATTGCGGTTCGACCCCGCTTACGAAAAGATTTCGCGTCGCTTCTACGAGCATCCGGATCAGTTCGCGGACGCGTTTGCCCGGGCGTGGTTCAAGCTGACGCACCGCGATATGGGGCCGATCCCCCGGTACCTTGGCCCGCTCGTTCCGAAAGAGACTCTGGTCTGGCAAGACCCGGTTCCGGCTGTGGATCACAAACTGATCGGGGAGCAAGACATTGCTGCTCTGAAGGCGAAGATCCTCAAATCCGGACTGTCGATCTCCCAACTGGTAAGGACTGCCTGGGCCTCGGCGTCGTCGTTCCGCGGCTCCGACAAGCGTGGTGGAGCGAACGGGGCGCGCCTTCGCCTCGCACCGCAAAAGGATTGGGAAGTGAACCAGCCAGCCGAACTGGAGAAGGTTCTGCCGAAACTGGAAGTGATCCAAAAGGAGTTCAACAGCGCGCAGTCCAACGGGAACAAAGGAAAGAAGGTCTCGCTGGCTGATCTGATCGTTTTGGGCGGCTGCGCGGCCGTCGAGGAAGCTGCGAAAAAGGCCGGGCACGAGGTGAAGATTCCCTTCTCACCGGGACGCACGGATGCTTCGCAGGAGCAGACCGACGTGCACTCGTTCGCCGTAATGGAGCCGGTCGCAGACGGGTTCCGCAACTATCTCCGAAGTGGACAGGTCCTGTCGGCGGAGGAGCTGTTGGTGGATCGGGCGCAGTTGCTGAAACTGACTGCCCCCGAGTTGACGGTACTCGTCGGCGGCATGCGCGCCCTGAATGCGAACTTCGGGCAGGCCAAACAC
>JBAQJU010000271.1:0-6387 GCA_049300475.1 Terriglobales bacterium
GTCCCGCACCGTTATGCGACGGACGACATCATGTGAAACGGCTTTGCGAAGGACGAATGGCGAAGGACGAATAGCGGGGTTACTATGCCAAAAGAACTTACCTGGAACGATTCGGAAGACCTTGGAATTCTGCTCTCTGAAGCTCATCCGGAGATCGATCCGCTCTCGGTCCGCTTTACCGATCTGCACAAGTATGTGATCGCGCTTCCCGGCTTCAAGGACGATCCCGCGAAATCAAACGAATCCAAGCTGGAAGCGATCCAGATGGCGTGGCACTCGGAAGTTCTCGACCGCACCCAGGGCTAGCTCCGATCTTTTTCTTCGTGAAACTTGACGTCACCTCGGGTGCCGACGCTATAGCGCGTGTTCTGAGGGTACCCCCCTCCCCCCCCTTACCACGGTCCATTAGAATCATAGTGTTAGCGATATTTTCCCGTCAAAGTCTTGAGCCAACATGAGTTACAGGCAAAGTCTTGAGCACGTGGGACTTATCCTGTGAAATCGGTCACTTTCCGCGCAAAGTATTGACATCTAATGGCTTGTTGCGAAGCCATTGATAATCAGAGGGTTACGAGCTCCCAGTTCCCAGTTCCTTCCGATTCTCGAAATCCAAGTAAAGGGTGCACCCTATTCAATTGTCACAGATCGAAGAACTTTGTTGAAAGCGATGGCCCTGGGGCCGCCTGATGAAACTTCCTACTTAACGTTAGCATTGTAAGTTGGTAAGTCGCATCCCTCGGTGCCCGTGGCGTAGTGGCGAAAGCTGCTCCACTGCTAGTCTTCCGGGCGTTGGCACAACCCGCACTTGACGGGATTCCGGTGGAGGTAGCGCAGTTTCTCGACAAACTGGTCGTAATCGCGGACGTTGAAGTCGTAGTAACGCTTTTGCCAGAAATGCTCCGACTCGCCATTTAGTCGGCGCGAAACACCTTGCTTCAGCGACCTGAGCGCATCGGCGAGGGCGCCTCGTTCGGGTTCGCTGAGCAGAAGATGGATATGCTCGGGCATGACCACGTATCCATAGACGTGTAAGTCGAAGCTTCGGCGCACGCGTTCCAGAGCTAACTCGAATATTTGTCTGGATTCATCGGTGGTAAACAGGGGACGGCGATGATAACAAGAGAAAGTCAGGAAGTGCATCTGGCGGAAATGCTGGTAGCGTTTCAGTCCGCTGGGCACGTCGGTAGGTTACGCTGAATGGGTTCCCCACTCAAGCCAAAAGACGGCTTGAATGGGGCACCGTCGCTTCCACTCTTATCTTAATTTTGATGCGCCGGTTTTATCTTGTTCCCACCGTCTGCGGCGTCACATCCTCAATGCTCGCTTCGCGCAGAAACTTTGCCGCCTCTTCTGGTGGCGTGGGATTTATGTAGAATCCCGTTCCCCATTCAAATCCAGCCGTTTTGGTGAGCTTGGGCATGAATTCTATGTGCCAGTGGTAGTGCTCGTTGGTCGGATCCTGCACCGGCGAAGAATGCACCACCAGGTTGTAGGGAGGATTGTCGAGTACGCGGTCGGCTTTCATCAGCAGCGACTTCAGCGCTTTCGCCAGATTTTCGAACATCTGCGAGGAGGAATTTTCGAACGCCGACTCATGGCGTTTGGGCAGAATCCAGGTTTCAAAAGGAAAGCGCGGAGCATACGGGGCGAGCGTCATGAAGTCATCGTTTTCGCCTACGACGCGAATTCCGGTTTCGATCTCCTGCCGGATGATGTCGCAGAAAACGCAACGCTCTTTATAGATGTAATACTGCTTTGCGCCTTGCAGTTCCTCGACCACGTAGATGGGAAGGATGGGCAAAGCAATGAGCTGCGAATGCGAATGCTCGAGCGACGCACCGGCTGCTTCACCATGGTTCTTGAAGAGCAGGATGTACTTGAAGCGCCGGTCTTTTTTCAGATCAAGGATGCGATCGCGAAAAGCCCAGAGCACATCTTCGATCCTTTTCGAGGGCAGGGTGGCCAGGCTCATGTTGTGGTCGGGAGTTTCGATGATGACTTCGTGGGCGCCCACTCCGTTCATCTTGTCGAACATGCCTTCGGCCTGCTTGTTCAGATTGCCTTCGATACCGAGCGCCGGAAACTTGTTGGGCACGACGCGAACGGTCCAGCCGGGACTGTCTTTCTGGGGCGCGGCACCATTGGTGTTGGGGCGGTAGGCCAAAATCTCAGGAGGGGTCTTGCTCTCATTGCCGTAGCAGAAGGGGCAAAAGCCGCCTTTGATTCTCATGGTCTCGCGCACAAAGTCGGTAGGCCGTTTGGCGCGGTCGGTCGAAATAATCACCCATCGGCCCACAATGGGGTCTTTCCTTAATTCGGGCACGTACTGGAAGTCCTTTCAATATGAGCGTGCGAAGCCGTGTCTGTACGAATTTGGATTGTACGCCACGGAAAACGCATTTTGAAACAGCTCGAATGAGGGCTGGTTAAAGCCGTGATCATAGTATACGGCGAGCACATCAAACCGGCACTCGGGCCCATCCCGCAAAGAGCGCTGGGCCGACGGGTACGACGCTGGCAGGAGGCGCAGGAAGTCGCGCGCGACCCGCGTCAAATCCTTTTGTTTATCGCGATTCACGGCGGCTTCCGCGGGCTTGACGGCGCGCGTGGTACGCGTTTTTACTTCCACAAAGCAAAGAACGTTGCCATCCCAGCCGACGAGGTCGAGTTCACCGCGATGATTGGGAGAACGATAGTTGCGGGCGATCATGGTGTAGCCGCGGCGGCGCAGGTAGAAGTAGGCGTCTTCCTCGCCTCGACGGCCTGTCTTTAGATGTTCGGGTCTCTTGTCGGGCGGAAGGGTCTTGGCTGCCAGCCAGTCCAATATCCTCAACGTCGTTTGTGTGAGGCGTCCGGCAAACATGAAAGGTGATGATTCCATCTTCAGGCTAACGGTCCAGAACTTGATCCACTGTGAGCCTCATCACGGCTGGTTCGGTACATTTCGGGGAGTTGCATCTGGTTGACACTTGTGTGGAAACCTCACCACACTAACGATCTACATACAACTCAATTGACGGTATCTGAAACGAGCTGGTTTACTGTTGCAACAGGTTTCCCTTTGCCAACGGTATTCACCAACAGCACACCGGCGAGCGCGATGGCGCCTCCGACCAGTGAGACTGGTTTGGGAACCTCTCTCAGCCAGATCCATGCAATCCCGATTGCCAGCACGGGAATGACGTAGAGCAGCGTCGTGGTGCGTCCGGCGGCGCCGTGCGATAGCACGTATGCCCATCCCACGTATGCGAGGGATCCGGGAAAGATGCCCAGGTAGACGATCGCGCCGGTGGCTGAAAGTGGTGCCGCTTTCAGGCTGTGCAGCAAGCCTCCCGCGAAAGGCAACATCAGCAGCGTTCCCGACCAGATGGAATAGGCTGTGAACTCGAGGGCGCTGTAGCGCGCGAGATACTGCTTCTGCAGGATCATGTAAATGGCAGAGGTGATTGCCGCTGCCAGTATGATCAAGGCTTGCGTCGAGAGATGAATCCCTTCACCTTCGCCGCTGGCGATGAGTGCGACTCCTCCAAAGCTCACAAACACGCCTGCCCATCCGACCGCGTTGAGCTTCTCGTGCAGCCAGAAACGCGCCGCCAGCGCGGTCCAGATGGGAGTGGAGGCAATCAGCATGCTGGCCGCGCCCGCGGTTACGCGGGTCTCACCGTAATTCAACGCGAGATTGTAGAACGTGATTCCAATTGCCCCGGTCAGAACCAGGCCTGGAACGTCGCGTAATTTGGGCCGCCGGAAGTGCGCAATCGCGGCATAGATTGCGAGCACTGTGGAGGCGATCAGGAAACGCAGGACGGCAAGATTCGCCGGACCATAGGCGCGAAGTCCCGCTCGGATGCCGGCGAAGGCGGAGGCCCAAACCACCAGCGTGAAAGCAAGGGCAGAGAAAGTTCGAGATGTAAAGCGGGGCATCGGGCCTCCTTTCGGGCGGAGTTAAGTTGGAGAAGCAGCGGCGAGCACCTTACCAGGTGACGCCGCCACGTTCAGGAGGCCAGGCGCCAGCCTGCAATCTTGCGCAGCTCGTAGTCCATCCAGTAGTTCATGTGCAGGACGATTTGCCAGATGGAATGGGGATACCCTTGGACTCGGCGTGCTGCCAACTCAGCCGAAAGATCTTCAACGCAAGCGACCGGATCGACGTGAGCGCCTTGGCCGCACATGAGTTCGCGTAGTGTTTGGTCGCTCATCGCTATTTCCTTGTTCCTGTCCGTCGTTGGACGTGCGCTTAAGGAGGAGTTGTAAAGGTTACGAACTTAACTGGACCGCAACTACCTGATCTCCCTTGTGGATCGTGCCCTCGGTCAGGATCTGGGCGCGCAAGCCTCCTCTATGAAGCAGGCCTTTGATGACCGGCTTGCCGGTGACGGTTTGCAAGTGGCCACAAGGCTCGCACAGACGGATGCCGCGAATGCGCACTTCGCCGATGGTGAATTCCTTGCCGACGAGGTGGTTCAGGGCGACTCCGCGGGTTACGAGGTTGCGGCGAACGTCGCCCACAGCCAGCTCGACGCCATAATCCCGGCGCAAGGCTTCGACGGCTTCGGCCTCAATGAGGGTGAGTTCGCGGTCGGGATCGGGCTTGTAGAAAGTGCCCAGCTTCAGGGCGTAGCGATCTCCTTCAATGCCAACACCGGGAATCGCTAGCGCGGAGTCGATGGCCATAGTTTGACCGGCAGCCGTGCTGGAAATGTAAATCGCTTCTATGGTTCCCATTGCGCACCTCTTGAATACAGAGTTTCGAGCGGTCTCGACAGGTTTTACAGCGACGATGTTCATGACCCCAGCGGCTGAAGCCGTTGAAAGAGATGTTGGTCTGATCGCAGCGCTAAAGCGCTGCGCCACCCAAAATCCAGCCCGGGCAAGGCGAATCACGATCACCCGCCCGCAACCGCTGACCGTCCGGCCCAAACTGCAGGTTACAGGCTTTTTTCGACTGCTACGATCGATTCTTCCAGAGTGTCGATCGCTACGTCGGCTTCGTCTTTGGTGACGATCAGCGGCGGCGCGATGCGAACTGTGCTGGGACCGCAACCGAGGAAGAGGACTCCGCGTTCGAAAGCTGACTCGACGATGCGATCGCGTTCGACGTTCCCATATTCCCTGGTTTTCTGGTCTTTCACGATGTCGACGCCGATCATCAGGCCTCGGCCGCGAACGTCGCCTACGATCTTGTGCTTCTTCGGCCAGTCCGCCATACGCTTCAACATGTGGTCGCCGACTTCCTGGGCATTCCGCAGCAGGCCTTCTCTCTCGATCACGTCAAGCGTGGCGAGCGAAGCGGCGATGCAGACCGGGTTCCCACCGAAGGTCGAAGCGTGCGATCCTGGTACCCAGTCCATGATATCGGCCTTGCTCATGGTGACGCCGAGCGGCATACCGGAAGCAACGCCCTTGGCCATGCAAACGATGTCCGGATGCACGCCTGTGTGCTCGACTGCGAACCACTTTCCCGTACGCCCAATGCCGCTTTGAACTTCGTCCACCACCAGCAGGATTCCATGCTTGTCGCAGATGCGGCGCAGTTCCTGCATGAAGACGGTCGGGGCAACAACGTATCCGCCTTCACCCTGGATCGGCTCAACGAAGATTGCGGCAACTTCTTCGGGGGCGAGAACGGTCTTGAATAATTTGTCTTCGATGTAGCGCGCGCAGCCGAGGGCAAACTTTTCTGCATCCTGCGCACCGCCTTCGCAGCCCCGATAGACGTCAGGATAGCGCACGTGGGTCACTCCCGGCACCAGGGGCGAGAAGCGGCGCTTCTGCTGCGGCTTCGACGCGGTCAGCGAGAGCGCGCCCATGGTGCGTCCGTGAAATGCGCCCAGGAATGCGATTACTTGTTGCCGCTTGGTGTGATAACGCGCCAGCTTCAAGGCGCATTCGATCGCTTCGGCTCCCGAGTTGCCGTAGTAAATCTTGTGCGGGCCCGGCATAGGAGCAATTTTCGACAGCCGTTCTGCCAGTGTCACCATGCCTTCGTAATAGAAGTCGGTGCCCGACATGTGGATCAATTCGGCTGCCTGCTTCTGGATCGCGGCCACGACTTCAGGATGGCAATGGCCGGTGGAGACTACCGCAATGCCGGCCGAGAAATCGAAGAACTCATTGCCGTCCACGTCTTCTACGACGATGCCGCGCCCGCGCTTGGCGACCATGGGATACGAGCGGGTATAAGAAGGCGAAATATATTTTTCATCGCCCGCGAGAATGCGGCGGGCGTTGGGGCCCGGGAGGGCGGTCACGATCTTGGGGCCGAGAGTGAGAGTTTTGGTCGTCATGGCAAGTTCTCCTAAAGTCAGTGGTCGATGGCCAGTGGTTGGTGGCCAGTTGTTCCGAGCCGGTTCGAAGCTTGTGAGTCGCGGCTCGAAGGCTTTTACA
>JBAQJU010000272.1:0-9948 GCA_049300475.1 Terriglobales bacterium
TTTTGTATAACTTGAAGATAATCTTGGAGGCTATCACGACCCGCCCCAGCAGATTGCTCCCGGCTCAGAAGCTGAAACGACCACCGACTGTCGGAGCAAAGTTGTTGTCGGAGTTATAGGGGACGCCGGGGCCATGAGGAATGGCGATGCCCAGACCGCCGCTCACGTAGGAATACGCAATTCCGGCAAAACCGTCGAAACGCTTGGTGAAGTGATGATCCACATAGAACGACCCCTCGTTGAGGGTGCCCGCGCACGAGGCGCGGAAACTTTGGGGCGTGCAGGTCGGCGGAACACGGAAGTCGTTCTGCCGCTGTTGATACCAGGCGAAAGTGAAGTCGGTTTTGCTGCGGTAGGTGTACTTTACGCCCGTCCACCAGATGTTCACCAACTTTTCAGAATCGAGATTGTTGTCTTCGACCCCGCTCATGATGTAACCGCCCTGGTCCTCGGCGCCAACGCCCAACGGGTTCGCCGGGTTATTCTGCCAGATGTATTCGTAGCCTGCAAAAAACTTGAACGGGTCCCACACATACTTGGCAGCGACCATGATTGCGTTGTTGTCGGTCACGATGCCATATACGGTGTTGTTCGGGTCGATCAGATTGGTCCCGGTGATTTGGTTTGTATTGATGCTGTCGGTGGTCGATTGATAGGACTGCGTTGGACTCTGAGGTCCCAGCAAGGGGTTCAATACGCTGATTGCCTGGTTGTAATGCTGGAAGACGAAGTCGGCGGAGAACTTGCCCTGAGCTCGGCCGATGTCTGCGCCGAGGTCGAATCCATAGGCGTTGTTATGCGCCGATTGCGGCGTACAGGCGGGGACTTCGGGGTCAGAGTTCGAAGCAGCCCAGGTTGAGGAGGCCGAGTAGCAGCCGGCAGAACCGGCGGCAAATTTATACATCGCCCCGAAATGGACTGGGCCATAGGCGACACGATACTTCACGGCGTTGTCCCAACGGCTGTCCTCGGTGTCGCCGCCGCCCGCCATCGTGCCGTTATACCCGATGTACGAAAAGGCATAGGCGCCCTGGGCCGGATCGTAACGGAGCATCGCGTCGGTGCCGAGAGAGCGCTGGCGACCGAAGGTCAGCGTGCCGAAAAGCGTGGACGATATGCCGCCATAGTATTCGTCATTGAAGGGTTGCCCGGCGCGCGTGCCGTCGATGGCGATCGAATAGCTGCTCCTGGGAAGGCCGTTGTTGATGATGTCGGTCTTTGACGCATTGGCGAGCAGCCCGGACTGCGGATTGATGCCAGTGGACGCGTTGAACACAACCGACCAGCCATGGGCAAACTCTTCCTTGCCCCGGATGCCGAAACCCGTCTGCGACAGGTTGTTCGGTGCAACCAGGAATCGATGTTGATAGCCGTTTCTGTTCACCAGCGATTCGCCTTCGTAGTTGTAGCCGTTTTCCGGCAAGCCGTGGCTGACCCAGCCGACGCCGACATCATACGCACCGTAGAGCGTGACGCCGTGCCAGGTCAGCGTGCAATCGGTGGTGGCGAACTCGTGGCCGCTCGCGCAGGGGTCGGGGGTGCTGTGCTGCATCTTAATGTCGACCGTGGCGTCCTGGCCAACCGCCAGGCTGATGCCGGTTAGCGTTACATCGGTGAACCCTTGTTTTGCCGCACGAATCTCGATGCGCCCCAGAGGCAGGCCGGACGCCTGATAGTGCCCCGCGTCATCGGTTGCGATCGTGTGCGCTGCACCGGTATCGACGGTCTTGACTCTCACCGCGACATCGCGAAGGGCTGCGCCGGCTTGGTCCGTCACCACGCCGGAAAGGCTCGCTCCCGTTTGGGCCTGAGCCAAGGTCAAGGATGACAAAAGCAAAAAACCAACCGCTGCGATCGACAGGTAAGCCTTGCGCATTTCCACCTCGAAAAATCACTCGTTTGGGACAGAAGGCGAAAGTGTACACGAGATACGATTCTGTTGTCCATATATGTACGATATAGTTCATTTTGGCAATAAACCCATGGGCTGACTTATGCGGATGCGACGGAGTTGACCAGGAATTTCGTTGTCGTCACGATTGCGTCCCGATCCGGAAGAACGGCAAATCCGAGGGGAATATTGAGGGACCGCTGAAGGTTCGAGATGCAGCTTTGCAACCGGGGATCAGCTTTCCAACGATGAGGCTCAATTGACATTGATTGACGAGGGCACGGCTTGGCGATAGGATTCCGTTTCAAATGGCAAAGGAGTCGGACGCTCGTCATCCAAGAAGAAAAGATGGGGACTTACTCAAGCTGCCGGAAGCCGCTCTGGAACTCTGCATCAGCCTGCCTACCATCAAGCAGTGGATCTACAAGCGCAAGATTCGCAGCATAACAACGGCGGGAGGGCACCACCGTATTCCGCAGGGCGAAGTCGATCGTCTCCTGTTTCGCACCCGAGCGAAAACCGGCCCGGAGCGGGCCCTTCTGTTGCGCAGTGTAAGTGGAAGGAATCAACTGGTGGGGCGGATTGACAGGGTCCGCATCAGCGGGCTTATGGCGGAAGTGAAAATTTCTATCGGCGATCAAAAAATCACCTCGATTATCACAGCCAGCTCCGCCCGCGAGATGAACCTCAAACCGGGCCAGACGGCGGCCGCTCTCATCAAGGCAACCGAAGTCATGATTCTTCGCGTGTGACATGAAAAATCGACAAATCTTTCTTGCCGCACTCTGCGCTTTGATTTTGCTGGCTGGGCCCGTGTTGGGTCAGCAACTCACGGTGCAAGCGGAGAATGGAAAGCAAACCATTCTGACGCGAGCCAACATCGAGGCGCTGCCGCGCGTGAAGGTCGCGACCAGCGTCTCCGGCACATCTACGACGTTCGAGGGAGTCTCGCTGAAAGCCGTGCTGGAACGAGGGGGAGTTGGGTTTGGGGAAACGATGAAGGGAAACCGGCTGGCCTCTTGTTTGCTGGTGGAAGCTGCCGACGGATACCGCGTCGTAATTGCACTGCCCGAGATCGATAGCGCATTCAACGATAAGCAGTTCGTTCTGGCCTTCCTGAAAGATGGCAAGCCTCTGAATGACAAGGAAGGGCCATACCGCATCGTGATTCCGGACGAGAAGAGAATGGCACGATGGGTGAGGCAAGTCACGACGCTGAAAATCGCGAGCGTGCAGTAATTGCCGATCCAGTGCGGGTGCTCCTCATCCCGTTTGACCCTTCTTTTCTTGCGCCTGTAAGATCAGAATTCAACCTCAGCTGACGTAGTCCCGGGCTTTGCCCGGCTGGACAGCCGGGGCGGCTGTCTCTATGCAAGCCGGGTTGCCGGGCCAGCGCTCGGCATGACCGGGTCTGTGATCCGGTCCCACACGAAAGACATGCCTCACGAATTGCCGAAAGCTTACGAACCGGGAGCGATTGAAACGCGCTGGGCCGAGTACTGGGTCAACGAAAAACTGTTCCACGTCGAAACCCCACCTCCCGGTGAAACGCGTCCGGTATTCACGCTCCTGCTGCCTCCTCCCAACGTGACTGGCCGACTCCACATGGGTCACATGCTCAACCAGACCCAGATGGATATCCTGGTGCGCTGGCATCGCATGCGTGGGTTTATCACGCTGTGGCTGCCGGGGACCGATCATGCCGGCATCGCAACCCAAATGATGGTGGAGCGCCAGCTGGCGAAAGAAGGCAAGAAGCGCCGCGACATGGGCCGCGAGAAATTTGTGGAGCGCGTCTGGGCGTGGAAGCGCGAATATGGCGGTGCGATTCTCGACCAGATGAAACGCCTGGGCGCGTCGGTCGATTGGGGCCGCGAGTATTTCACGATGGATGAGAACCTGTCGCGCGCGGTCCGCGAGGTGTTCGTCCGCCTGTATGAGCAAGGACTGATTTATCGCGGCAAGTACATCGTGAACTGGTGTCCACGCTGCGAGACGGCAATTTCGGATCTCGAAGTAAAGCACGAAGATGTCGCGGGGAAGCTTTGGGAGATTCGGTATCCGGTAATTGAAGAGGACGCTGGTGGACGGGCGAGTCGCCCGTCCCCACATGAACCAGAATTCATCACCGTGGCCACCACGCGCCCGGAGACGATGCTGGGCGATACGGCAGTTGCCGTGAATGCTGCCGATGAGCGCTACACGCATCTGCACGGCAAGAAAGTTTTGCTGCCCCTGATGAAGCGCGAGATCCCGATCATCCTCGATGAGATTGCCAAGCCCGAGTTTGGCACGGGCGCCGTGAAGATCACGCCCGCCCACGATCCGAATGATTTCGAAACGGGCAAACGGCACGGCCTTCCGCAAATCGATGTGATGGATCTGCACGCGCGCATGAATGAGAACGCGGGCCCTTATAAAGGACTCGATCGGTACGAGGCGCGCGAGGCCGTGCTGGCGGATTTAAGAGAGCAGGGATTCCTGGTCGCTGAGAAAGATTACACGGTTCCGCTCGGCAAATGCGATCGCTGCGGGACGGCGGTCGAGCCGCGGCTGTCGGAGCAGTGGTTCGTGAAGATCGAGCCGCTGGCAAAGAAGGCGATTCGGGCGGTGGAGTCGGGCGAGATCACGATTACTCCCGAAAACTACAAGCAGATTTATTTGAACTGGATGTACAACATCCACGACTGGACGATCTCGCGGCAGCTGTGGTGGGGACACCGCATTCCGGTCTGGCACTGCACCAACAACGATTGCGGCGAGGTAATCGTGGCGCGCGAGACGCCTAAGTCTTGCCCGAAATGCGGCGGCGCAAAGTTGGAGCAGGATACCGACGTGCTCGACACCTGGTTTTCCTCAGGCCTGCTGCCATTTACTACGCTTGGCTGGCCGGAGAAGACGCGCGACCAGGAGGTGTTTTATCCGACCACGCTGCTGATCACCGCCTACGAGATCCTCTTTTTCTGGGTGGCCCGAATGATCATGTTCGGCTGCTACTTCATGGAAGGGCATGAGCAGGACGCAGCCATCAAGAAGGCGAGCAGCTGGGCGGACAAGAAAGACGACAGCGTTCCGTTTCGCAACGTCTATATCCATTCACTGGTGCGGGACGCCGAACGGCAGAAGATGTCGAAGACAAAAGGCAACGTGCTCGATCCGCTCGACATTATCGACCGCTTCGGAACGGATGCCACGCGCTTCACGCTGGCCGCGATGGCGGCTCCAGGAACAGATATTGCATTCAGCGAGAGCCGCACCGACGGGTATCGCGCCTTCGCCAATAAGATCTGGAATGCGGCGCGCTTCATGTTCATGAATGTGGATCGGATTGCGCCGGAATTGCGGCCCTCCGGCCGCCCCTGTACAGGCATCGCACGCTCCGAAACGCAAACGCTTGAAGACCGCTGGATATTTTCTTTGTTCAACCGCGTCACCAAAGAGGTCAACGAGGCGCTCCAAGCCTACCGCTTTCACGAAGCGGCGAACCGCATCTACGACTTCTTCTGGGGTGCGCTCTGTGACTGGTACATCGAACTCGTCAAACCGCGATTGATGGCGGAGGACAATAAACAGGCGGCGGCAAAGGCGTGCGCGAATCTGGTCGAACTGTTCGACGGATCGCTACGGCTGCTGCATCCGGTGATGCCTTTTATCACCGAGGAAATCTGGCACGCGATCTACGATGGCAAGCCTCCGCTGAAGTCGATCGCTCTGGCCGCATATCCCCAGCCCGACGAGATGCAGATCGACCTTGAGGCGGAAGTGGAGATGGCGATTCTGCAGGACCTCATCGTAAGCGTGCGGAATCTGCGGGCGGAGTTGAAGGTCGAGCCAAAGGTGAAAGTTCCGGTCGAGGTCTTCGCGCATGAGCCCGAGGTGCGCCGCATGATGGAGCAGAATCTGGGCGCTATTCTGTCCGATCGCGCGGCGGGCGTGGAGAAGATCACATTCGTCGAAAGCTCGCTGTCGAAAGCGGCCGGGGCGCGGAGCACAGCGCGCTTTGATGTGCACGTCGTGTATGAAAAGAAGATCGATGTGGCGGCGGAGTGCGAGCGCCTGAAGAAGGAGTTGGAAAAGATCGAAAAAGAAATCGCCAACGGGCAGCGGCAATTGTCGAACGAACAGTTTTTGGCGAAGGCTCCGGCCAAGGTGGTGGAAGGATTGCGTGCACGCGCGGAGGAGCTAAAAGTGCTGCGGGAAAAGGCTGCGGCGCAACTGCAAGGGATGACAGGGTAGTGGTCTTTGGTCAGAGCAGGTTTTCAAACTGAGAACTGAGAACTGAGAACTGACAGCTGACAGCTGGTTTTATGGACTGGAATTCACGGCGCATTACCGCCATTATCGAAAACGCGCTGACCGAGGATCGGGCCACGCGCGATGCGACCAGCTATGCGTGCGTCGATCCGAAGCAGCGTGCCTCGGCCACGATCCTTGCCAAGCAGGAGTGCGTTCTCGCCGGGCTGGGCTGCATTCCGCGCATCTTCGACGTCTACGCCGCGCTCGATGGCGCGGTCACCTCGCACTACGAAGTCACCAGCCATCCTTCAATTTTCGATGGCGTTCGCGTGAATGCTGGCCAGCCGGTAGCTGTGATACGCCACAATGCGCGCGTGATTCTGTCATGCGAGCGCGTGATCCTTAATTTTCTCCAGCGCATGGCCGGAATCGCGACCACCACGCGCAGGTATGTGGAGGCCGTTTCCGGCACCCGCGTCCGCATTCTCGATACTCGGAAGACAGCTCCGGGATTGCGCGTGATCGATAAATATGCGGTGCGCTGCGGCGGCGGCCAGAATCACCGTCTCGATCTTTCCGATGGCGTGTTGATCAAGCACAATCACATTGCGCTCGCCGGAGGAGTTGTCCCGGCGCTCGAGCGCGCTCTGCGTAACCGGCGCGGCAGCCAGCCGGTCGAAATCGAAGTGCGCTCCCTGGAAGAGCTGCATCAGGCGCTGGTAACAGGCGCCGATGCGATCCTGCTTGATAACATTGGCGTCGACGAAGTGCGCAAGGCAGCCGAGATTTGTTTGCGCCAGCCGCGCCGCATTCCGCTGGAATACGCGGGCGGCATTAATCTGGAGAACGTACGCGCCTATGCGGAAACGGGTGTGGATTTTATTTCCGTCGGCGGGCTCACGCGTTCGTTTGCGACGGCGGATATGAGTATGCGCGTGATGCCGGGGTAAGCACGACGATTAACGAACGACGAACAGCGGCCATCTCGCTATAATTCCCCCCATCACCGCCTCCACAAAAATTCGCCGCACCCAGTCCATCCACAAGGCGACCGATGCCCGCCTGGGCCGCATTGTGCGCCTGCTTATGGATCACGCCACGGTGGTGGCCAGCGGCACCAAGATTGCCGAAGAGATTGGCACCAGCCGCTCCGAAGTGTGGCGGCTGATTCAACAATTGCGAGGCTTGGGTGTCGATGTTGCCGCACATCCTGCGACCGGCTACCAATTACGCGCGGTCCCCGACCTGCTGCTTCCGGAAATGATTGCCCCGCTCGTGAAAGGAACAATTTTCGCGAAGCAGGTTCATCACTATTACAAAATCGGCTCCACCAATTCCGAGGCCATGAAGGCCGCGTCCGAGGGCGCATCCGAAGGCAGCGTATTTGTGGCAGAAGAGCAACTGGCCGGCCGCGGCCGTGGCGACCATGCCTGGCATTCAGCGCGGTCGGCGGGGATCTACTGCTCGGTGATTCTGCGGCCGGAGATTCCGCCGTCGGACGCGCTGCTTCTTTCGCTCGCCGCAGGATTAGCGGTTCGCGCGGCCGTGACCGAAATTGCCCAATGGCCGGTTGACCTGAAATGGCCGAATGACCTGCTCCTCGGCGGCAAAAAATTCTGCGGCATTCTGACCGAAATGAACGCCGAAGCCACCCGTGTACGCCATCTGGTCGCAGGCGTCGGAATCAACGTCAATCAGACGAAACTTCCAGCCGAACTCCGGGAGATTGCGACTTCATTAAGAATAGAAACCGGTACCGAGTGGTCGCGCGTGGAGCTCTGTGCCGCTTTGCTAAAATCGCTCGACCGCGAATATCGCGCGCTGCTGAACGACGGCGTCGCGGCGCGCGCCTCGGTGCTGAAGCGATTCGAAGAAAGCTCGTCGTCCGCGCGCGGGTGTAAAGTCCGAATCGAAGACAACGGCGGCGGATTCGAAGGCGTTACCGAGGGACTGGATGCGCGCGGCTTCCTGCAGGTGCGAACGGCGGAGGGTGTGCGGACAGTGCTGAGTGGGACGGTAAGGATCATTTCGTAATTCGGTAATTTTGTAAGTGGGTAATTTGAAAATCCTCGAGTTCGCAGGTCAGCACGGCCGCTGAAATTGTTGGGTTTAAGAATTACACAATTACACAATTTTCTATGCTGCTGGTCATTGATGTCGGCAATACGAATACCGTTCTGGGTGTATTTGCCCGCGTCGCGCACATGCATCCAGGCGACGACGTCACCTCGGAGACGGCGCGCTATGAGCGGCTGGTCGCCAACTGGCGCGTGGGCTCCCATCTCACCCGCACGGTGGACGAGTACGGAATCATCTTCCGCAACCTGTTTGCGATCGACAACCTGGAAGTTTCCGGCGTCCACGGAATTGTCATCTCGTCGGTAGTGCCGCCCCTCGATCCGGTGCTGCGCCAGGTGTGCGAGCGCTATTTCAACACCAAGCCGATGTTCATCGAGCCCGGCATTAAAACGGGCATGCCGGTGCTTTATGACAATCCCGCCGAGGTGGGCGCGGATCGCATCGTGAACGCGGTCGCCGCATTTGAAAAATACGGCGGCCCGTGCGTGATCGTCGACTTCGGCACCGCAACAACGTTCGATTGCGTCTCGAAAAAGGGCGAGTACATGGGCGGAGTCATTTGTCCCGGCATCGGCATTTCCGCCGACGCGCTCTTTCAGCGCACCGCGCGCCTGCCGCGCGTGGAGATTCGCAAACCTCCGCGCGTGATTGGTTCGACCACGGTGGGCAGCCTTCAGTCCGGTCTTTATTATGGCTATCTCGGCTTGGTCGACGGCATTCTCGATCGCCTGGTGGATGAACTCGGAGGAGAGACGCGCGTTGTCGCCACCGGCGGCCTGGGATCGCTGATCGGCACCGGGTCGCGCTTCATCAAAGATGTCGACGAACTTCTCACCCTCGACGGACTGCGCATCATCTGGGATCGCAACCAGTCTTTGCGCCGGGAAGCCGCGCCGAAGGCGGCCAAAGCCCCGGCCAAGCCATTGGCCGCCGATGCCAAGACCTCTCCCTCGCCTTCGGGAAAAAGTCCGAAATCGCGCTGATCGCTTTGATAACGAGCCGCCGTGGAAAACTATTTCAATTACTTCACAGAAATCGAGGAGCACTATCAGCGGCGGCGGAGAACAACGCTGCTGCTCTCCACCCTCGATTGGGCGCTGATCGAAACCTGGAAAAACGCGGGCGTTCCGCTCGAAGCCGTGCTGCGCGGAATCGACGACGCTTTCGACAAATATGATCGGAAGCCAATCAAATCAAAAAAAGTTAACAGCCTGGCCTACTGTTCGCAAGCCGTGTTGGCCGCGGCGGAAGATATGAAAGAAGCAGCCGTGGGCGCTGCAACCCCCGAAAAAGCGTGTTCGGAACCCGGATTCGATGCCGCACAGATCGCCGCGTTCCTGCGCGAAAATGCCTCGCGTCTGGAGAAGACGAGGCTACCGGACCGTTCGGGATTCTCAGCCGGAACCCTGGCGCGCGAAGTGGCTGCGTCATTGCGAGAGATGGCTGAGGCGATCGAACACAGCGAAAAATTGCCCCGGCTTGAGGATCTCGAGCGACGACTGACGGTCTTGGAGGAAAAGTTATTCGCCGTGCTGATGGCGGCAACTCCCGATGACGATCTGGTCGACGTTCGCGCGCAAGCGGATCGCGATCTCGCGCCCTATCGTCGCAATATGACCGCCGAACAAATCGAGCAGTTGCACAAGCAATATGTACGCAAGCGGCTGCTGGAGCGCAGCGGTATTCCGAGGTTGAGTTTGTTCTACATGCATTGAGCGGCCCCGTTGCCACACATACACATC
>JBAQJU010000273.1:0-4235 GCA_049300475.1 Terriglobales bacterium
CCACTGGATTTTGCGGGCCGTGGCCAACAGCTTCGACTATCTACCGCCAGGCACTGTCACTCTGAATCCAATGTTTGCCAAGGCCGTTTTGCATGAAGGGGCGATTGTTCTGGAGCTAGGGGTCCAGATCGCCGCACCGGTGCTGGCGGCGACGCTGTTGATGGATCTGATTCTCGGCCTGCTTGGAAAGGCGTCGCCTCAGATGCCTCTCATGCTCTTAGGACCCGCAGTCAAGAGCATGCTGGGCGTTCTGGTATTGACGGCGACCATTGGTTACTGGCCGGGCGTCTTTGCAAAGTATTTCTCGCAGTCGATTTCATACACGGAACAACTCTTGCATTTGGCGCATTAGAAGACATGGCCGAAGCGAACAAGACAGAGAAAGCTACACCGCAAAAGCGCAAGAAAGCGCGCGAGCAAGGCCAGGTTGCGCGCAGCCGTGAGTTGTCGAGCGCGTTGGCCTGGGGCGCGGCCATGGCCGTGATTGCGTGGCAAACACAAGATGCGCCGCGGCAATGGCGGGGGTTGTTACAGACCATGCTCGACAGGTCGACAGGGGAATCGCTCATGGCCGGCGGGCCGGAGCTGTTCTGGACGAGTGTTGCGATTCTGCGATGGGTTGTTCCGGTGTTGGCTGCGTCGTGGGTAATCGCACTCGGCGCGGGCGTGGCGCAGGGGGGGCTTGTGTTTGCCCCGGAGGCCCTCGCTTTCAAACCAGAGAAGCTAAGCCCGGCTAACAAAGTTAAGCAGATGTTTTCTCTGACTGGCCTGAGTGGAATTCTGAAATCGCTTATACCCTTTGGCGTCATCGCCTGGATCGGAGTTTCAACCGTCCAAAAGAACTGGCAGGGCGTGATACGGGCATCGGATTTTAGCGTCCGTCCCTATACTGGATTTCTCGCAAGCACCATGTGGCAGTTGTGCTGGAAAGCCGGCCTGGTTCTGGTCTGTTGGTCAGGCGTCGATTACTTGCTGGTCTGGCGGAAGCTTGAGGGCGACATGAAGATGAGCCGCCAGGACTTGCGTGAAGAGATAAAGCAGACCGATGGAAATCCGGCGACCAAAGGCCGCATTCGCCGAATCCAACGTCAAATGCGGCGCCGAAAAATGCTGCAGGAGACAAAGCAAGCAAACGTTGTGATCACGAATCCAACCCACTTCGCGGTTGCACTGAAATATGAGATAAGCATGGAAGCTCCCATCGTGGTGGCGAAGGGTCAAAATTTGCTGGCTCTGGAGATCAAGGAGATTGCTCGCTGGCACGGCATCACTGTGCTGGAAAATCCGCCTCTGGCCCAGACGCTGTATCGCACCGTCGAAGTAGGTCAGGCGATCCCTGCGGAACTTTACGCGGTGGTGGCGGAGATCCTGGCATTTGTGTTCCGGGCGCAGGCACAGGCGCAAGGGCGAAAACCGGGAAATGTGCCGGTTCGGTGATGCGCGCAGAGTAGAAACGGCTGAACTAACTATTGACTTATGGCGATGGCAACGGCAAAACCGGGATTGTTGAAGTCGATTATGGGAAGCGGCAGCGACTGGATCATCCCCGCGCTGGCGGTGAGCATGGTCTTCGTAATGGTCATTCCTCTGCCCGCGATCCTGGTAGACATGTTACTGGCATTCAGCATAACTGCCGGTGTTCTTGTCTTACTTGTTGCTCTTCAGATACTCAAGCCGGTACAGTTTTCAGTATTCCCCAGCCTTCTTTTATTGCTGACCTTATTCCGGCTCTCGCTTGACTTAGCCGCCAGCCGCCGGATTCTACTCCACGGAAGTGAGGGACCTTCAGCCGCCGGCAGAGTGATCGAGGCTTTCGGCCAGTTCGTAGTTGGCGGCAACTATGTCGTCGGCTTTGTGCTCTTCCTCGCCTTGATCGCGATTCAGTACATGGTGATCAGCCATGGCGCGGTACGCACGGCCGAGGTGACCGCACGTTTCACATTGGACGCGATGCCGGGCAAACAGATGGCCATCGATGCCGACTTGAATGCAGGGCTGATTGACGAAAAACAGGCACGCAGCCGGCGCGCGCAGATTGCTCATGAAGCGGAATTTTACGGGGCGATGGATGGCGCGGCGCGCTTCAGCCAGAGAGACTCGCTGGCCACCATTCTTATCACCGGCATCAATATTATCGCGGGCTTTCTGATTGGAGTGTTTCAGCACGGCACCCCCTTTCTGGATGCGCTCAAGACATACACCGTACTCACAGTGGGCGATGGACTAGTGACTATGATCCCGTCGCTGCTGGTTTCCGTGGCGGGCGCCATCGTACTGACTCGCGCATCTTCTGAGAGCACGTTAGGGATTGACGTAGGACAGCAACTGTTTGGCAAAGGCCGGCCCCTGTGGATCGCTGGGGGTGTTATGGCCGGACTGGCTCTTGTGCCCGGCCTCCCCAAGATTTCATTTGCGTTAATGTCGCTGCTGATGTTTGTGCTGGCCCGCCGCGCCAAGCCGGAGTCTGCGGTCAAGGGACAAGCCGCTTCGGAATCGGCAACTGCCAAAGCGGGGTCGCCCGGCGCACCGGCTTCCGATCCTCTCGATGCGGTCCTCAAGCTTGACGAATTGATGCTCGAAGTGGGCGTGGGACTTGTACCTCTCGTCGACAGCAAACAAGGGGGTCAACTGCTGGGCAAGGTTCGTTCCTTGCGAAAGCAACTTGCTTCACAGCTCGGTTTCCTGATTCCCTCGATCCACATCACAGACAACCTTTCGCTGAAGGAACACGAATATGTGATTCACCTTCGCGGCGTGGAGGTCGCCCGCTGGGAGATGCGGCGTAATTGCCTGCTGGCGATAAGCTCGCAGTCCAATCCTCCGGCGTTGGCTGGCATGGAGACCCATGAGCCGGCATTCAATACTCCGGCACGGTGGATTTCACCAGATAGTCAGGCGCAGGCGGTGGCTGCCGGATACGTTGTGGTCGACCACACATCCGCGCTGGCAACTCACATAGGGGAAGTCGTGAAGCAGAACGCACATCTCCTTCTGACCCGCCATGAGACCAAGCGACTGATCGATCGGAATGCCGAGTCCCATCCACGCCTGGTCGAAGAGCTAATCCCGAAGGTTCTGACCTTAGGCGAAGTGCAAAAGGTGTTGCAGCAATTGCTACGAGAACAAGTCTCGATCCGCGACTTAGGCACCATTCTGGAGACACTGGTGGAGGTTGCGCCCGTCAATAAGAACCCGGTGCTCCTGGTGGAAGCGGCCCGCCATGCCCTCGGACGCGCTTTCGTGCAACCTTTACTCGATAAGAACGGAGAGCTAAAAGTTGTGACCCTGGACCGCGCGCTGGAGGAGGAATGTACGCGCTCCTTAAGTCCACAGCCTTATACCACCCCGGCAGCAGGAGCTCTCCAGCCCAATGTTGCAAGGCGCATCTTTGATGGACTGAAAGCTTTGTTTGGAGATCAGGTGGTAAATGCTCCCCCCATTCTGTTGTGTTCTTCACCGGGACGATTCCAGTTGCGCAGACTGCTGGAGCCCTTCTTCCCGAAGATAGTTGTTCTGGCGCCGACAGAAATTCCCCCGGCAATCGCTGTGCAGTCGATTGGAGCTCTGCGATGAATGGAACGCATTGGGGACTGATTTGAGGATCACATGACAAGAGCAGAATTGGCATACAAAGAAAACGTTGACGAGACCAATCGGGAGCGTGATGAACTTATCCTCCAACAGCTTCCGCAGGTTCACTACATCGCCCGGCGCATTTTTGAGCGCTTGCCCCAGCACGTTCCCTTCGAAGACCTGGTTAACGCTGGAGTAATCGGACTGATCGAAGCGATTCGCAGTTACGATCCAACCAAGTCCGTACCGCTCAAATCCTTCGCCAAGTTTCGGATTCGGGGCGCGATTATCGATAGCCTTCGAGAATTAGACTGGGGATCTCGCCCACTGCGACAGAAGGCAAGAAACATCGAGGATGCTGTCGCCAAGCTTGCGGCTCAATTTGGGCGCCAGCCAGACGAAGAGGAGATTGCCGCGGAACTGGGCTTAACTCTCAAGGATCTCCATGACACTGCCGTTCGCGTCGATGGATTGCGCCTGGTTGGCCAGGAGGTAAACGCGGCCTACGATCGCTCCGAGCGACAAGACCTGATTGAATCGGCCCGAAGCAACGATCAGGGTCCTGACGAACTCTGCTTGCGCTCGGAGATAAAGGACCAACTCGCGGATGCAATTAGTACGCTCAGCGAACGAGAGCAGATGGTCATCTCGCTCTACTACAA
>JBAQJU010000274.1:0-1865 GCA_049300475.1 Terriglobales bacterium
GTAGAAGATGCGCTCGCCGCGGCGAAGCGCATCGACATTCTTTGGGCCGCCGAGATCGATGGTGGAGGTGACTCTGTGGTGGGCAGTGTCGATGACTGCAATGTTGTCATCGAGGCGATTAGCAACGTAAAGACGCTTTCCATCTGGCGACAACAAGACGCCTCGGGGATTGTGGCCGACCGGAATCCGAGTTAGCACATACTCGGCGGAGGCGGAAAGATCGTTGACGAAATCCTGTCTCCGGGTCCGCACTGTGTTCAAGAGGCGTGCAACGTCAATGACGGTGACACTTTCAGATCCGGCGGTGGTTAGGAATATCTTCGACTTGTCGGGCGCAATCGCGACTCCCCATGGCAGAGCGAAGTAACGATCGAGTTCGTCAATTGGGATCTGGATGCTTTCGCCCACATCCGGCCCAAATAGAGCGAGCGAATCGCCAAACACCCAACCGTGCTCCACGTGCGCGAGCGGAATCAGATTCTTGGGTCTGAGCTGCGCCGCCACACCCAGCCTGCCATCTGCGGAGATCGCTATGTGAAAAACGCCGGCAACATTGTGGAGCGGCTTGCGTTCGACGACTATCTGGCGCACTGTGTCGATCACCGTGATTTCCGAATTCGGCTGGCTTCGGAAGGCTCCGGGATTTGGATAAATGTGCGTCGCGTAGATGAATTTGCCATCGGGCGAAAGCGCCAGATAGCTTGCCCCGCGTCCAGCCAAAAGCCGTTTGATCTCATGGCTGCTCGGGAGGTCAATAACGGAAATGTCGCTGCTCAGGCGATTGGCCACGTAGAGCGTCCTGCCGCCGCGGTCGGCCACAACGCCGGTCGGTTCAAGGCCAGTGGGCAGCGTCTGGACGACCTTCAAAGCGCGGGCATCGATTACAGACACGGTGTCGGACCAGGCATTCGTGATGTAGATCCGTCTGCCATCGGGCGACAGGGCGATCCCGCGCGGGACATGGCCGACTGGAACAGTCGCGACCACCTTCGCGGATTGCAGATCGACGACTCGCAGCTCGTCGCTATCCTGGCAGACTACATAGAGCAGGCGGCCATTCGACGAGAGAGCCATTTCGATCGGCGATAGATAGCGCTCGCGTGTGTGCGCCCCCGGCGGTTTGTCTACAGGTTTGGCCGCGATTGCCAGCAGAACGAAGGCCAGGATAAAGGCAACCTTTGCGAGCGGCCATGAGTCCGTGCGATATGGCGTGAGCGCTGGCATCTATCGCTCCTCCACCGGCTCCTCCACCGTGAGCACGCGGTCGACGGCAAGATTTTCCAGAACCTGCTTTTGTCCGCTGGGCCAATCGATGGTGAGCTTTTCCGCCTTGGCAGCCGACCCCAGGCCGAAGTGGATGCGGCCGTCGTCCTGTGAGAGATAGCCCGATCCGGCAATACGCTCGCCAATCTGTTTTCGCCCGCCGGACCGCAGTTCGAGGTGCGCTCCGATGCCATCGCGATTGCTTTTCTTGCCTATCAACTTCACCGTCAGCCAGTGATTGTTGTTTTGAGTAACGTTGTGGAGAAGCGTGCCCCGGGCACCGAGGTTCACGACGAATGCGTCGATCTTGCCGTCATTGTCATAGTCGGCGAAGCAGGCGCCCCGGGCGACGGTCTTTGTATCGAGTACTGGGCCCGCATCGCGCGACACGTCGGCGAACTTGCCGTTTCCCAGGCCACGAAACAGCGAGTGTTCTTCCGGGATCAGGTGAATCAATCCGCCATGGAAGATCAGAATGTCGAGCCAGCCGTCGTTGTCGAAATCGTAGACGCCGGTTCCCCAGCTCGTATACTGCGCCGTCGCCTGCGAGATTCCTGAACTCGGGCCGATGTCCTCGAATCCGATCAGTCCGTTTTTGCTGG
>JBAQJU010000275.1:0-6097 GCA_049300475.1 Terriglobales bacterium
GTCAAGGGCATGTCAAAGGAACAGCTCAAGAGGCGATTCGATTACATTCAGACGTTTGATGAGGCGCCCAACTATTCCGGTTGCCACCCCGCAATAGGAGATTTCGGAACGTGGGCAGGGCTCGTTCCCGTATGGTCGAATAGATATCGGGATTCTGCGAGCGGCCTGTAGTCCACGAAGAAATTTCTGATTGACTGGCCCAAACGCCCATCGAGCACAGTCGGATTCGCCTCACAACTCCTTTGTCGTCAAAGACAAATTATGGGGGGATCGATGACAAACTCGCATGTAGCCCCACCACGGGGAGATTGTTAAAGGGAAGAGTTCTCGTCTTGGTTCTGCGCTTCGTCGCGCTTCTTGCCGTAGCGAAACGCCAACCCTACTCCAAGCGTCATTACTGCGAGAGGCGGAGCGACCAGCACGACCACACCTTGAGTGATCGCCCTTTGCCCCTCTTTGGAAACGGCACGCGCCGTGCTATAGCACATCGCACAACTCTGCGCGAGCGCGGGAGCGGCCCACAAGAAGAGAAGTGCGACAAGCAGGGCAGCGCTGCTTCGAAGCGGATGTTTCGCCGCTTGCTTCCGACGACTTTCCGCCGGAAGTTGCGGTTCGGATTGTAGCCGGCGTTTCAATGTGCCCCCAGATAGAGAATACGGAACGCATCCGGAAAGAAGACCATCATCATGGCCAGGCAAAATACCAGCGAGCACATGGTGAGATATTTCATGCGCGACGTTTCATACTTCATGTGCATGAAGTAACCGATGATCAACGCTGCCTTGACGACCGAAAGGCACATCAGGATCGACAGCATGCGCTTGGGCTCCATGTTCTGATACCCGAGGTAAACCTCGATCGCCGTCAGCACCAACAGCGCACCCCACACCACAAAAAACGGTGTGTGTGAGTGATGCCGGTGTTGTTCCGCTACGCGCTCTTCAATCGCTAACTGGGAAGCGTCTTCCATATCTCGTAATGCTCCTGAGTGATCGTTACTCCTACACGAGCTCTAGACAATCTTGGTAGACATCAGGTAGACCAGCGGGAAGATGAACATCCACACCAGGTCGACAAAGTGCCAGTACAGGCCCGCTACTTCGACATCGGCCGCGTCATAAACCTTGGGTTTCAACCACAAAATCACCGCGCAGACCAGAGCCGCAATCAGCAGCACGTGCGCGGCATAGTGAAACGGGCTGTAGGAAGGCGTGGCCAGCCAAGCCAGCAGCCAGCATCCCAGCAGAATCGGGATGAACTTTTTTCGCAGCGCGATGATGCCGAGGTAAATCACTCCCAGCGTTACGTGCAACATGTGCATTCCGGTGAGCGTAAAGAAAGTGGCGGCGAACTGGGGAACAGTCTTGGAGACACCGGCGTATTCTGACGCAGTTTCCTGGCCCGGGACCGCGGGAAAGATCGGCAGCCGCAAACCTTCCGAGATGAGGTGAGTCCATTCTCGGCCGTGGAGAATAATGAAACCTGTGCCGCATGCCATGGTGGCGAGCAGCCAGAGACGCCGTTCGCTGTCCTTACCGCGGGCCGCCGCGCTGACCGCGAGGACCATCGTCAGCGAACTGGTCAACAGGAACGCGGTCATGATGGTTGCATTGACGATGCTGCCGGAGTGGAACGGCGTCGGCCAGTTTGCGATCGAGATGCGCCCGTAGCTGTAGGCATAGAGCAATGCGCCGAAGGTCAGCGAGTCCGACAGCAGGAACAGCCACATCCCGATTTTCTTCGAGTAGGTTCCAAACAGCGACGGCTCGTAGATTGCGGGCAAGTCGTGCGGCAAGGCAGCTTCCGCCATGCGGTGGGTCTCCTTAGTTCGGCTAGTGTGCGAATTCCAGCAAAGCCAGAATGTAAATCCAAAGCCCGGCCATAAAATGCCAGTACCAGGCGGTGACATCCACCGCAATGCGGCGCGATTCCAAGGGCCGGCGCAAAATGACGGTCGATCCGGCGACCAGTAGAGCCAGGATTCCGCCCAGCAGATGCACGGCGTGCCCACCCGTCAGCAGATAAACAAACGAACTGCTCGGGTTGGTCGCGACAAAGAAACCACGGGACGCGAGATCTCGCCATGCCAGCCATTGTCCGGCCAGGAAGCCGACACCGAGCACGATGGTCACGCCGAGCCACGGAAATTCCCGTTCCGTACCCAGAGACACTCCGGGGATTGATTCGACAGGCTGAAGCGCTACACGGCGGATCAGTTGGCGCCGCGCCAACTCCATGGTGACGCTGCTCAACAACAGCACGCAGGTGTTGATGAGAAACAGCACGGTGGGCAGCGGCACGGGCGCCCAATCATGCACGACCTGGTTGGTGTTGGGATCAAGCGTAGGCAGGCCTTGACGCACGATGTAAGCGCTGGTGAAGGAGACAAACAGCATCAGGATGGGCGTGAGAGCGATTGCCAATCCGAGGCGCGCCCGCCGCAGGCGTGCGCCGTAGTCGGGTAGACCGGGATCGGGACGGCCGTCGTCTCCGCCGCCGATTAACGGCGGCAAGTTGCCGCGGTCCCCCCTCGATGTTCTAGGAGGACGCGTCGTTACGGTAGAGGTGAAGCTTGCCATAATTTCCAGATGCTCTAGTGCGCTGCTACGGTTGCCGGATCGGTCTGCATAGTGTAATCACGCGGCGCACCCGGCACGCTGTATTCGTATGGACCGTTATGCACCACAGGCGTGTGGCCGCCGAAATTGTCGTGTGGAGGCGGAGTCGTAGTCGTCCACTCCAGCGTGGTCGCTTCCCATGGATTATCCGTGGCTTTCTTTCCGTTCCGCAGACTCCAGAAGAAATTGAAGAGGAAGATCAACTGTCCGGCGATGGTGACGAAGGCGGCATACGTGATGAACTTTTGCACGGGCATCAAAGGCCGGAGATACGCGAGTTCGGTCAACTGCGAATAGCGGCGCGGATGCCCCGCCATGCCGAGATAGTGCATGGGCATGAAGATCGCGTAGGTTCCAATGAATGAAAACCAGAAGTGCCAGCGCGCCAGGCTCTCGTTTAGCATTCTGCCAAACATCTTCGGGAACCAGTAATAGGTCGCGCCGAATATGCCGAAGATGGCCGCCACTCCCATAATGAGGTGGAAATGGGCAGGCACAAAATAAGTGTCGTGTAACTGGATATCCAGGACAGGCTGGGCGAGGAACGGACCACTCAGACCGCCCGAAACAAACAACGAGACGAAACCAATGGCGAAGAGCATGGGCGAGGAAAAGCGTATTCGTCCACCCCACAGGGTCCCCAGCCAGTTGAATGTCTTGATCGCCGAGGGCACGCCGATCGCCATGGTCATCACCGAGAACGCGAAGGCCGTGTAGGGGCTCATCCCGCTCATGAACATGTGGTGTCCCCACACCATAAAGCCGAGCACTCCGATGGAGAGCATGGCATACACCATCGCCTTGTAGCCAAAGATCGGCTTTCGCGAAAACGTCGAGAGCAGCTGCGAAGCCACGCCCATGCCGGGAAGGATCGCGATATAAACCTCGGGATGTCCGAAGAACCAGAACAAGTGCTGCCACAACAGAGGCGAGCCACCTTTATGTCCGGTCAGTATGCCGTTAATCGTGCCCAGCGGCACAAAGAAGCTGGTACCAAGGTTGCGGTCCATCAGCAGCAGGACGCCTGCCGAAAGCAGAACTCCAAAGGCCAGCAAGCCGAGGATGGCGGTGATGAACCAGGACCAGCAGGTCAGTGGCATGCGCATCATGGTCATGCCCTTGGCGCGCATGTCGAGCGTCGTCGTAATAAAGTTAAGAGCGCCCATGAGCGACGCAATGCAGAAGATCGCGATGCTGATGATCCAGAGGTCCGCGCCCAGCGCCTCGCCCGGCCCCGACGATTGCAGCGCGCTCATCGGCGCGTATCCAGTCCAGCCGTGAAGAGGCGCTCCACCGACGACAAAGAATGCTGACAGCATGACGATGTAGGCGACGAACGTTGTCCAGAACGACAGCATGTTCAGGACAGGAAAGGCCATATCGGGCGCGCCGATTTGTATGGGCAGAAAATAATTGCCGAAGCCACCCTGCGGCGCTGTGGTGAGGACGAAGAACACCATGATCGTGCCGTGCATGGTGAGCAGGCTGAGATAAGTTTCCGGCTTGATCTCCCCGAACAGAGGCAGAGAAATGCCCGGCCACACGAGGTGGATCCGCATCAGCAGGGAGAGAAACATCCCAACAAAAACTGCCGTCAGGGCCAGGAAATAATATTGAAGGCCGATGACCTTGTGGTCGAGACTGAAAACATACTTGCGAATGAAGCCCTGCGGGGCCCCATGTCCGTGGAATTCCTGAGCAACCATTGATCGTTTCTCCGCCTTATTGTTTATCGGCCTCGTGCGCTGCTATCCACTGATCGAACTCACTCTGGCTGACCACTTTCATAATCCCATGCATCTTGTAATGGCCGAGTCCGCACAGTTCCGCGCAAGCGATCTCGTAGCTGCCGATCGCAGTAGGAGTGAAGTGCATGTGGATCGCCAGGCCGGGTACGGCATCCTGCTTGAAGCGCATGGAAGGAACAAAGAAACTGTGGATGACGTCGTGCGCGCGCAGGATGACTTCAACTTCTCGGCCTACGGGAACTTCCATGATGCCGGTGACTACATCGTCCTTGGAAGCCGGGTCTTTAGGATCGAGACCGAGCGCGGCTTCGCCGCCGGATGATGGGTCTTCGAGTTCAGGCTTGGTCAGGCCAAATCTTCCGTCCGGGCCGGGATAGCGAAAGTACCAGGCAAACTGCATGCCCGTGACTTCCACTCGGGTGGCGCCGTCGGCCGCGGGGCGAAAACGCTCCGATGCCCAGATGGGACTGCCGATCAGGTTCAAACCAACAAAGAGGATGATGGTAAGAGTGGTCCAGATAATCTCCAGTTTGGTGTTGCCGTGGGAATAGCCGGCCCGTCCCGCGTTGGCCTGCGCGCGATACTTGAAGACGAGAAATCCCAGCGCCATTTGCGCGGCGAGGAAGATCACGCCCATGATCACGTAGGTGACGGCAAACTGGTGGTCAATGGAGGCAGCGGCAGCGGAAGCGCCCGTTGGCAGCCACCATGTCTTGGCAATGAAAAAGTATGTGCTGGCCAAGGTAATCAGCCAGATGACACAGAGAAGTACCAGCCCCATGCGCTCAGACCCCCTACCACCGTTTGCGTAAATCGGCTTCCCCACAACTAGATCGAGCTCGTTGAACCGACGCGACGGCCCGTAATGGGCCGAAACTATATCACAGCTCGATGTGATTTGCGCAAGGGAGTTCTACCGTAAGGCATCGCACGAAGTGATGCTCCGTAAGAATTTCTTGCGGCTTCGAAAATCCGTGCAGAGATACATTGACGGCAAGAGCGGTTTTTATGTAACATCGCGCCCATCGGCTGGGGATCTGGGGTAATGGTGAGGATTTCGAAACGTGTTGGTGTAGTACTTTTCCAACTCGGTGGACCGGACTCGTTAGCCGCGGTCGAACCCTTCCTTTTTAACCTCTTCTGCGATCCTGACATTATCGACTTCCCATTTTCGCGCATCGGACGGCGTCCTTTAGCCAAGCTGATCTCAAGCACGCGCGCGAAAAAAGCCGCTCAGCACTATGCGGTGATTGGGGGCGGTTCTCCCATCCGGAAGTTCACGGAACTGCAGGCAGCCGCTCTGGAAGCGCATCTGATGCGCGAGGGCGTAGATGCGCGCTGCGTGGTAGCGATGCGTTACTGGCATCCGTTCACTGCCGAAGCGATCGCTCAACTGCAAGAAGCGGAAGTAGAGCAACTCGTGTTGTTGCCACTTTACCCGCAATATTCCAGCACCACGACCGGCAGCAGCCTGAACGAGTGGGGGCGGCATTGGCATGGTGCAATCCCCACTTCCTGTGTCGCAACTTTTTATCGCAACCCGCTCTACATTGGAGCGCTGGTCGAAAAAATTAACGAGGCTATCGGGCGCTTCCCTGATCGCGAGAATGTGCAACTCGTCTTCAGTGCGCACAGCGTCCCGGTTTCGGTGATCGAGAAGGGCGATCCCTATCAACAGCAAATCGAGGAGACGGTCGCCCTGGTGGTGGAACAGGGTGCATGGTCGAATGC
>JBAQJU010000276.1:0-27226 GCA_049300475.1 Terriglobales bacterium
TTGGGTTCGCGACCACGCCACACGACGCAACCCGCGAATTCCCGTGGTTCGCTTAGGGGGCGTCGCGCTCTGCTGCGTTTTCGCAAGCAAGATGTTGAAAAATTCGTCGCTGAACACCTGATTTCCACAGAAGAAAGGGGGGTATAGTGGCCGCGATTCCCAGATTGCGGAGAAAACAAATGCGAACGCGAAACCAGAATGGATGGGTGGAGGAAACGAGCGCCGGTACTTGGAAGGCACACTGGTATGAATATGTTCGCGACCATGAAAACGGTAAGGAGCAGCGGAGGCATAGGAGCAGAGTGCTTGGCGACAAGAGCAAGATGCGGAAGTTTGAGGCGAGACAAAAACTCAGCGAGATCTTAGGACCACTCAATAGCACGCGTTCTTCGAGGCGGGATGACCGCGTCTCGCTTCGGTGGTTTATTGAACACCGCTGGCTGCCTACTGTGGAGGGGGCGTGGGGGCTGACGACGCGCAGAACAAACGACCACTTGGTACGCACGATCCTGGATGAGTTTGGAGACAAACCCCTCCGGGAATTGGACCGGGTAGAGCTGCAGGATTGGCTCAATCGGCTGGCCCGCGACTACTCACGGTCGCTGACTTTTCACTGTTACACCTTTTTGAAATCCATTTGTGGGGAGGCCGTTGAACAGGATTCTTTGCTGAAAGATCCGGCGCGGAAACTGAAAAGACCAAAAACCCGCAAGCCCGACGAGACCGTTCTGGGTTGGCCGCAATATCAAGCGGTCATTAATACTGCGAAGACCATGCGGGACAGGCTCGCCATCAAAGTGGGTTCCGGGACCGCGGTACGCCCTGGTGAGCTATTCGCCTTCCGCTGGCGCAGTCTTACGCAACTCCCAAACGGCAGACATGCTCTCCGGGTCACCGAAACAGTTTACAAATGCAAGCTGCGCCCCTGGGCAAAAACGGAAGCGAGCGAAGCCTATGTTCCGTTGCCAAAGCGAGTAGCGATTGAACTGTTCGCATGGCGAGAACTCACGGCCTCACCCGCCGACCAGGGCTTCATCTTCCCGAACAGCAAGGGCGGATTCATGGACTACGAGAACTTTGAGGCGCGTGTGCTCGATCCCATTCGAGTTCATCTAGGACTTAGGAAGCTGAATTTCCAGATCCTGCGAAGAACGTTTGCCACGCTAGCCGTGGGTGAGCGCAAGGGTACGTAAAAAGACGTTCAAACCCAACTCGGGCAGACGCGACCGGACATCACGCTGCCGAACTATGTGAAAGAGATTCCCGACTCGGTCTACGTGATGGTGGACGCGATGTATGAAGGCATCAGCACAACCGACGAAAAGCAGATCTTAGCTACGGCCCGAACCACGGGTGGCGTACAGTGATATCCACCAATTGCACACATTTTGAACATGGTGCGGAAAGCACGACAGGTAACTTGTTGAAAACTGGCGCGCCCGGAGAGATTCGAACTCCCGACCTACAGCTCCGGAGGCTGCCGCTCTATCCAGCTGAGCTACGGGCGCGCATTGACTTCATCGAGTTTACAACCTCTGCGCCCCGGCATCAAACGCGGCCTCAGCTCCGGATGACAGATCCCGCTTGTGGAACAGGCCGAATCGATCTCAAGCTGCCTGGTCTGCAGGATCGGGCCAGACTGCGGTCACCGCCAATCCGACAACAATTCCGATCGACACTTCAATGAACCGGTGCAGCGCGACGATCCACGGCGCGGCGCTGTGCGGTATGAGCATCACAATGGCCAGCGTGATGCCCGCGAAGCGGTAGGAATTCTGCAGGCGGAAGAGCGCGCAGAGAATGCCGAGGAGAAATACTCCGAGGGCGAATACAAAAAAAACCCACCAGACTTGCGGAAAGTAGCGAGCCAGCAGGCCCCCGGCGATGGCTCCGAGGAGCGTGCCGATGAAACGCTCGCCGGAGATGCGTAAGGTTGCGCCCAACGTGGACTGCATGATGACCAGCGTCAAAATCGCCGCCCAATAGGCTTCCGGCAGGCCGGAGAGTCGGGCAATCAGGAATGCAGCGGTAGCGGCGATCGCGGTGCGCGCCGCACTGGTCACCGCCGGCCAGCCAAGGCGAGATGGCGAAGTCATCGGAACACGCTCCTTTCGGGGTGTTGGCTTTCAATCAGAGGCCCAGCTCTTGCAGCGTGGATTTCAAAACAGCTGCGGAGCTTGGCCTGCTCGTTATACAGTTGCTATTCTGCGAGCGCACTTTAAATGAGGATCATTCTCCCATGAGACGACACTGGCTTTTCCGCTTTAGTTTGTCTTTCTTGCTGTGTATCTTCCTGCCGCTCTCGATCTCTGCCGCCAGCAAGAGCAAAGACAAAGACAGAGACAAAGACAAAGACAAGGCCGCAGATGCGAACCGGCCGTCCTATGACCTGCCGCAACCCACAAAAGAAGATCTGGACTACACAATGTACCAGCGCATTCGCGATGAAGGCTTGGCGCACTCGCACGTGATGGAATACGCGTCGGCGCTGGCCGATGGGATTGGGGCGCGACTGACGGGTTCGCCCAACCTGAAGCGCGCCAACGAATGGACTCGCGATCAACTGACCGCCATGGGTTGCAGTAATGCGCATCTGGACGATTGGGGAGAATTCGGCATCGGGTGGCAGCAACTCAACACCTGGGTGAGGATGACGGCTCCCGATACGGCGGTATTCATTGCGCAGGCTGCGCCCTGGTCGCCTTCCACGAATGGCGTGGTGAACGCTCCGGCGATCTGGGTAGAGATCAAGGACGAGAAAGACCTCGACAAATACAAAGGGAAGCTGGGCGGCAAGATCGTTCTGTTCGGCGACATGCGTGAAGTCAAGCCGGTGGATAAGCCGCTGTTCACGCGAGACGACGAAAAAGACCTGGCCAGTATCGCAGAGTATCCGCTGGAGAAGCCGACGCCGCTCGCGGAACGCGTGCGCGACGCTCTCAAGCGTCGCGCTCTGATGGAAAAGGCAGCAAAGTCTTTTGTTTCCGAACATGCGCTAGCAGTTGTTCTTCCCAGCCGCGACGGGCGCGATAACGGCGGTTCCGGTGGAACCATTTTCGACGACGGAGGCTTAACGCGCTACAGCTATCAGCGCGACCACACCAATCCACTGCCGGTGGTGGTGATGGCGATCGAGAACTACGGCCGGGTGTACCGTTTGCTCAAGGCCAACGTTCCGGTGAGTCTGGAGATGAATGTCGATGTCAAATTTATCGGAGATCATGAACATGGCTTTGATACCATCGCTGAGATTGCCGGGACCGATCCCCAGCTGAAAGATGAAGTGGTAATGGTGGGCGGCCATCTCGATTCCTGGGCGTCGGCGACGGGCGCAACCGATAACGGAGCGGGTACGGTGGTGGCCATGGAGGTCATGCGGATTCTCAACGCGCTGCAGGTCAAGCCCCGGCGCACTATTCGCGTCGGGCTGTGGACGGGCGAAGAGCAGGGATTGATCGGCTCCAGAGATTACGTGAAGGAGCACTTCGGATATGTGCCGCTATCCACGGCTCCCGATCAACTGGAGAAACCGGAGTGGCTGCGCAAAGCCGCTGGACCGCCGGTGATCAAGCCCGAGCAGTCAAGAATTTCGGCCTATTTCAATGTCGATAATGGGAGCGGAAAAATTCGGGGAATTTATCTGCAGGAAAACGCGGGCGTAGGTCCCATCTTTGCACAATGGATCGAGCCGCTCAAGGATCTCGGAGTTACGACCATCACCATGCGCAACACCGGGGGCACAGACCACGAATCTTTCGATGCCGTCGGCATCCCGGGCTTCCAGTTCATTCAGGATCGTCTCGATTATGGTTCCCGCACACACCATTCGAATATGGATACCTATGAGCGCCTGCAAGCTCCCGATCTGGCGCAGGCAGCCACGGTGGAAGCCATCTTCGTTTACAACGCGGCCATGCGCGACCAGATGCTGCCCCGCAAGCCGATGCCGCATCCCGAACTGGACGAGCAGCGCTCCGCTCCGCTCAAAGTGATGCCGGGAGCACAAGAATCTCCGGAGAAACAAGCTGACGGGAAGGAAAATCAGTAGCCCGAATCGAGGGTGCTGGGTCTGGTTACGTTCCATCCTTCGGATTGGAGTTCAACAGGGAGCAGACCAGACGGCTTCAGCAGTCGCCGACTTTCCAGAAGTGCTCATTCTGATAATCGAGGCGCAGCAGTCGATTGCGCGGATCATGGCGCTTGCCGCAATTGGGGCAGGGAATAAAGCTGCGCAGGTGCATCCCTTTGCGATCATAATCCGCAGCAACTGCAAAGGTGGTGCCGCAACTGCAAGGGATGACGAACATGCGGAAGTGCTCATTCGCCGGGGTCTTTGCCGATTTGGTTGTGCCCCTTTTCATCGGTGGCTGAATTCCAGTATGCCAACAATCGCGGCACAAACCAACGACATCCCTGAAAGCACCAGCCATAGGATCGCGGGAATCGCACCGAACGACTTGCGAGCCATGCACCACATCCAGGCCACCAATGCTGCTAACACGGCGACGAGCATTATTTCGAAGCAAACGGTTTCGACCGTGAGCGGCCTGATCGCAGAGGCAAGTGACGAAGCTCTCAACTCGAAGTTTCCTCCACGGCCGCCAAGGTATGCTTCTTGCGCCGGTTCGATTGCAGAACCTTCTTTCTCAGGCGCAGCGATTTCGGCGTCACCTCGACGAACTCATCGTCGGCAATAAATTCGATTGCCTGTTCCAGGTTAAGGTTGCGGAAGGGCACCAGGCGAATGGCTTCATCGGCGGTAGAAGCCCGCATGTTGGTCAGCTTCTTCTCGCGCACTGCATTCACGTCGAGGTCGGTATCCTTGGCGTTCTCACCGATAATCATCCCCTCATAGAGTTCCACGCCGGGTGCGATGAAAAGTATGCCGCGCTCCTGCAGGCCCCACAGGGCATAAGCGGTAGACGGGCCCGGGCGGTCGGCAATGAGCGCGCCCGTCAAGCGGTGCGGAATATCGCCCTGCCACTCGGTGTATCCGTCGAAAAGAGCGTTCATGACGATGGTTCCGCGCGTGTCGGTCAGGAGCTGGCTGCGCAAGCCAATCAATCCGCGGCTGGGCACTCGGAACTCAATTCGCACTCGCCCGTAGCCGTGATTGTGCATGTTAGTGACTTCGCCTTTGCGTGAGCCAAGTTGCTCCATGACGACGCCGACAAATTCTTCCGGCACATCGACCGTAAGATGCTCGACCGGTTCCATCAGCTTGCCATCGATTCTCTTGGTCACGATCTCCGGCTTGCCCACCATTAACTCATAGCCCTCGCGCCGCATCATCTCGATCAGGATCGAAAGCTGCAGTTCACCGCGCCCGAGCACTTTGAACGAATCGGTGGTGCCGGTACTCTCGACCCGCAAGGAAACGTTGGTCAGCAGTTCCTTCTCCAGTCGCTCGCGCAGATTGCGCGACGTGACGTAAGTGCCGTCTTTCCCTGCGAACGGAGAAGTATTGACCGTGAATAGCATGGCGATAGTCGGTTCATCAATCGCGATGTGAGGCAGCGGCGCCGGATTCTCCACGTCGGTAATGGTCTCGCCGATGGTGATGCCTTCCACGCCCGCGACCGCGATAATGTCGCCCAATTCCGTTTCCGTGATGTCGGTTCGCTTCAGGCCGGAGAAGGAAAACAGCTTGGTGATCTTGGTCTTGTGGAGTGTGCCGTCGAGCTTGGCGATCGCCACATCCTCGCCGGTATGCATCTTGCCGTTGAAAACGCGCGCGATGGCGAGGCGTCCCAGGTAGTCGCTGTAGTCGAGGTTCGCGACCAGGATTTGCAGTGCACCGGCGGAGTCGCCTTGGGGGAGCGGGATCGTGTTCAGGATGGCATCGAACAGGGGACGCAGATTTTCGCCGCTGCCCTTGATGTCGGTGGAAGCGGTGCCGGTCTTGGCATTGGTGTAGAGCACCGGAAAATCGAGTTGCTCTTCCTTGGCGTCGAGGTCGATGAAAAGATCGTAGATCTCGTTGAGCACTTCCTGCGGGCGCGCGTCGGAGCGGTCGATTTTGTTGATGACGACGATGGGCGGCAGGTGCGCTTCGAGCGCTTTGCTGAGCACATAGCGCGTCTGCGGCAGCGGGCCTTCGCTGGCGTCGACCAGGAGCATGACGCCGTCCACCATTTTCAGCGCGCGTTCGACTTCGCCACCGAAGTCGCTGTGGCCGGGCGTGTCGACAATGTTGATCTTGACGTCGTGGTAAAAGATGGCCGTATTTTTGGCGAGGATCGTGATGCCGCGCTCGCGCTCCAGTTCGTTCGAGTCCATGACGCGCTCGACGTGGTGTTCATTGGAGCGAAACGTGCCGCTCTGTTGCAGCATGGCGTCCACCAGCGTGGTCTTGCCGTGGTCGACGTGGGCGATAATGGCGATATTGCGGATGCTTGCACTCAAAAGGGATCCTTCCAGATTTGTTGTCTCTTACTACTTTACTATGCTCAGGCTGCTGGTTGGCGAATTGTCACGTCCTTTACAATCAAGAGCGAGGAAAATGACTCCACATGAGCACGATCGATCCGCGAAATCCAAAGGGAAAACTATTACGAATGGCAAAGCTTATCGCTACGGGGATTTTGGCAGTCAGCTCTACTAACATGCCGGCCTTGGCTCACAATGGCGAGTTTGGCCCCAGCAATCCTTTTTACTCGCCGAGTTCGTTGCCGTACCAGGCGCCGCCGTTCGACAAGATCAAAGATACCGATTACCAGCCCGCAATCGATGCGGGCATGGCCCAGCAGCGCAAGGAAGTGCGTGCCATTGCCGACGATCCTGCGCCGCCAACCTTCGAAAACACGCTGGTTGCACTGGAAAAATCCGGCCAGCTTTTCAACCGCGTGATGATGGTATTCGGCGGCGTCACGGGAGCGAACCTGAATCCTGTGTTGCAAAAGGTGCAGGACATTGAAGCCCCCCGGCTCGCGGCGCACCAGGATGCGATTTTTCTCGACTCCAAACTGTTCCAGCGTGTCGCGACGATCTATAAGGAGCGCGATTCGCTGAAGCTCGATCCCGAGCAACTGCGACTGGTTGAGTACTACTACAAGGAATTTGTGCACGCGGGCGCCAATCTTTCCGATGCCGACAAGGTCAAGCTGAAAAAGTTGAATGAGGAAGAGTCAACACTAACCAATGCGTTTACCACGAAACTGCTGGCAGCCACGAAGGATGCGGCCTTCGTAACCACCGACAAAAATGCGCTGGCGGGATTGAGCCCCGCGGCCCTGGAGGGCGCCGGGCAGGCCGCAAAGGATCGCAAGCTGACCGGGTACGTAATCCCGCTGCAGAACACCACGCAACAGCCTGACCTCGCCGTGCTTACCCAACGGTTGACGCGCAAGACGATTTTCCAGAACTCGTGGAATCGCGCCGAACGTGGCGGACCGGATGATACCCGCCAGATCATCGCTCGCCTGGCGCAGTTGCGCGCGCAAAAAGCCAAGCTGCTCGGCTTTCCAAACTATGCCGCCTGGAAGCTCGAAGACCAGATGGCGAAGACTCCAGAAGCGGCGCTCAAATTTATGGATGCGTTGGTGCCGGGATCGACAGCGCACGCGGCCGCGGAGGCGAAAGACATTCAGGCCGCCATCGACGCGAAAACGGGCGGCCAGCAAAAAGGCGGATTCCAATTGCAGCCCTGGGATTGGGAGATCTATTCCGAACAGGTTCTCAAGGCCAGATACGATCTGGATGAAGCGCAGGTAAAGCCCTATTTCGAGCTCAACAACGTGCTGCAGAACGGAGTGTTCTACGCCGCTCACCAGCTCTACGGCATCACCTTCAAAGAACGTAAGGATATTCCGGTGTATCAGCCGGACGTACGTGCATTCGAAGTATTCGATGCCGACGGCAAGCCGCTTGCGTTGTGGTATTGCGACTACTTCAAGCGCGACAACAAGAACGGCGGCGCCTGGATGGATGTATTCGTCAACCAGTCCAAGTTACTGGGCACGCTGCCAGTAGTTTTTAACGTTGCCAACTTCAGCAAGCCGGCCCCTGGACAGCCGGCGCTGCTCAGCTTTCGCGACGTGACCACCATGTTCCATGAATTTGGGCATGCGCTGCACGGCATGTTCGCCAACACCGTGTATCCGTCGCTTTCGGGAACGCAGGTGGCGCGCGACTTCGTAGAATTTCCGTCGCAATTCAACGAGCACTGGGCGAGCTACCCGGCGGTCTTCGATCACTACGCGAAGAATTACAAAACCGGCGAGCCGATGCCGGCAGAACTCGCCGCCAAAATAAAAAAAACCGAGAAGTTTAACCAGGGTTATGCGCTAACCGAGGTCCTGGCCGCGGCGGAGCTCGACATGCAATGGCATACGTTGCCGGCAACCGCGCCGCTCGAGAAGCCCGATGTGTTCGAGGTGCAGGCCTTAAAGAAGACCCATCTCTGGATCAGCTACGTGCCACCCCGTTACCGCTCCAGCTACTTTTCGCATATCTGGAGCACCGGCTATGCCGCCGGTTACTACGCGTACTTGTGGAGCGAGATGCTCGACGATGCCGCCTATCAATGGTTCGAAGATCATGGCGGCCTCACGCGGGCCAATGGAGATCGTTTCCGCCAGATGGTATTGTCGCGCGGCAATACCGAAGATCTCGGCAAGATGTACGCCGCATGGCTCAGCGGAGAGCCGACGATCGAGCCCATGCTGAAAGATCGGGGACTGGCGCCGGAGGGTGCGGCGAAGTAACCCATTCGGAAACGGGGCAGGGGCACAATTCGTGCTTGACTATCATTGTTACTATGGGTAACATTGACTGGTGTACAAAGGGGTCTCCACAAAGTCCATCGCCAAAGCCCTTTCCCGGCTTGCGGTGAACTGTCAGAAGCGGATTGTGGAGAAGATCAAAGGAAGTCGCCGCCGCTCCCCATGCACAGCACAACAATGTCACGAAGCTTCAGGGACGAGACGGTTACCGCCTGAGAATTGGCGACTGGCGGGTCATTTACGAATTGCATGATGACCGTCTGGAATTGTGGGCCTTGGAAGTGGGGCCGCGGGGAGGAATTTACTGATGCGTGTCGAAACCATTACTCGCAAGGGCAAGGAGTTCGCCGTGATTCCGGTGAAAGCCCTGCAAAAGTTGATGGAAGACGCGGAAATGCTGGCCGACGTGAAGGCCTATGATGCCGCCAAAGCGCGTCTGGAAGACGGCGAAGACGAACTTATACCATTGGAGATCACCGAGCGAAGACTGAGGGGAGAGCCCGCGCTCCGTATCTGGCGTGAGCACCGCAAGCTTACCCAGGAGCAGCTGGCCAAGAAAGCGAAAGTATCGCGCGCGTTGATTGCGGCAATTGAGACCAAGCGCAAAGGGGGGTCTGTTGTTACATGGAAGAAGCTGGGCGCTGCGCTTGATGTGGGGTGGGAGCAACTGGCTTAGGGTCGTCGAACCGTGGTAAAAGGTAAGAGGGAAGGAGGTCAGAACATGGCAACTCTCGATTGGTCCCAATGCCCCGCCGTGGAAAGCGTGCCGGGAAGGCTAAGCGGCGCTTGGGTATTTCGCGATACCCGCATGCCGGTATCCGCCGTGTTCGAAAACCTCGAAGCTGGTGCCACCATTGAGGAAATCATTGAACAGTTCGACGTCACGCGGGAACAGATCAATACGGTACTGGAATTTGCCGCCCGCAGCCTTGATCCAGATCCGGTCAACGTCCCCACTGCAAGCTCCTCCATTGATGCTCATTCTCTTTGACCATGGAACGCCTCGCGGCATTGCCCGGTTCCTTTCCGGGCACACCGTCACTAGGGCGCGAGAGCGCGGATGGGAAACGCTTTCGAACGGCGACTTATTAGCGGAAGCCGAGCGAGCTGGGTTCGAGGTGTTTGTTACCGCTGACAAGAACATTCAATACCAGCAGAATCTCGCTGGACGCAAAATCGCGGTCGTGGTGCTGAGCACTCCGCAATGGCCGCTGGTTCGATTGCACGCCGAAAAAATTGCGGCGGCGGTGAACGCGGCCACACCTGGAAGTTACGTCGAAGTTCAGATTCCGCAAAAGCCCTGACGCCGGTTAGTAAACAGATTACCGAAGTGGGATACCGGGGCTGCATTAGTTGGATATGGCACCAACCGAGGGGACAATCGAGAAAATGAAGAACCGTGATGCCAACCGTCATCCAGGGCCGTTTCGTGGAATGCGAGTCGACTCGGAATTTGCCGGGCTTCTTCTCGCCGGTGCATTCCTGGTGATGGGTGCTGTGGGTCTCGACATCGGGAAATGGTTCGTTCTCGGAGCCCTTCTGCTGGGCATCGCGGTTGCATTACTGCTTCGGTTTACCCGCAAGAGCGGCTGACCGGCAACTACCGCGGCGTTCAGATTTGTGCGTTCTACGCGGATGAGCTTTCTATCAACTCGGCGCCGACTTCCGGGATTACTTCCGCGCGCCCCCGCAACCGGTACCACACCACAATCGCCATCAGCGAAAACACAAAAATAATGGTCGAGATGGCGTTGATCTCCGGCGTGATGCCGCGCCGCAGCCGTCCCCAGATTTCGAGCGGCAGCGTGTTGTCGCGGCCGATCAGGAAAAAGCTGACGGCGATTTCATCCATCGAGAGCGTGAAGATCAGCAACGCCGCTCCGATGATCGAAAGCTTCAGATTCGGCACCGTGATGCGCCAGAAAGTTTGCCAGTAATTAGCGCCCAGGTCGAGCGAAGCTTCTTCCTGCGCGCGGTTGAGCTTTTGCAGTCCTGCGAAGACCTCGGTGGTCGCTACCGAGATGAGCGCGGTGCCGTGTCCGAGGATAATGGTCACGAGGCTCAGCTTCACGTCGACCTCGCGGAAAAGCATGAGCAGCGACAGGCCCGTGATAATTCCAGGGAGAATCAGTGGCAGAAGAACCAGCCGGCGGAAGATCGCTTTGCCGGGGAACTGTGCGCGATCAAGCGCGAGCGCGGTGGGGATGCCGAAGGCCAGCGCGATAACCATCGCCGCGAAGGCAACCATCAGGCTGTTGAAAACTGAATCCCAAATGGCGCCGTCCTGAAACAAAATCCGATACCAGTTAAGCGTGAAGTTGCGCGGAGGAAATCCGCCAACGCCTTGTCCGTTGAATGAATAGACAATAAGGACGGCGATGGGCAGATAGAGAAAGACGAAGACGGCCAGAGCGTGAGCCGTCAGCCAGCGCGATCCCTTCACGGTTGGCGCGGCGATGCTCATGAAAAGCTCCATTTCTTTTCCAACCGTTCGGAGAAGAAGAGCAGGCCAACGACGATCAGCAGCATGCAAAACGAAATCGCCGCGCCTAGCGGCCAGTTATAAGCGGCGCCAAAGAGGCTGACGACGATGTTCGAGATCATGATGCCGCTCGGGCCGCCGAGAAGAAGAGGCGCGAGAAAATCTCCCAGGCTAAGGACGAAAGCAAAGGTTGCGCCCGCCAGCACTCCGGGAATTGATAGCGGAAAGATCACGCGCCAGAACGTCTGCGTGGGCGACGCGCCCAGGTCATGCGAAGCTTCTACCAGATTGCGCGGAACGTGTTCGAGCGAAGCGTAGATTGGCAGAAATGTGAATGGCGTGTAGATGTGCGTCAGCGTGAGCACGACCGCGAACGGGCTGTAGAGCAGGAAATCCAGTGGATGTTTGGTGAGATGGACATACTGCAACAGCGTATTCAGAACGCCGTCGGTGCCCAGAATCGTCTTCCAGGCATAAGCGCGCACCAGATAGCTCACCCAGAGCGGGATGATCACAAGCTGGTAAAACAAATCTTTTCTGGCGCCGGCGTAGAAGGAAAGAAAATACGCCAACGGATATCCGAGCAGCATCGAAAACAGAGTTACGCGCGCGGCGATCCACATCGAACGTAGTAGCGTCTCCCAGTACACCGGCTTGGTGAGCAATTCGTGGTAATTGGCGAACGTCCAGGAATGAACGATCGCTTGCGACTCCGATACGGACCAGAAGCTGTAACAGAGCATCAGCAGGTAGGGCACAAGAAGAAAAACCGCGACCCACAACAGCGGCGGGACAGTAACGGCGATGCGGTAGGCGCGGGAGAACATCAGGCGCGTTCCTCGGAACTTCGGACGGGAACGGCGTCGGTGGGTGAAAACTCCAACTCAATTTGTCCCTCGGCAATGGGGCGCGACGAGATGCGGAGTGTGAGGATCTGGCCGTCGGCGCACTCGACGCGCCACAACTCATTGGCGCCGTGGAAGACCTGGTCGCGGACGCGGGCAGCAAAGCGTGTCGGGTCAGACGGTCCCGTGGCGATACGAATCGACTCCGGGCGTAGCGAGAAAAGAGCGGGCCCATTGGGCGCGGTTGTAGGCCAGGTAAGCGTGCCGCTGGTCGCAGCGCCATTGCTCACCTCGGCTTTGAGCAGATTGGTATGCCCTATGAATTGTGCAGTGTAGGCGGTGGCCGGGCGGGTGTAGATTTCGCGCGGGCTCGCGACTTGCTCGAGTTCTCCCGAGCGCAGCAGCGCGATGCGATCGGACATGACCATTGCTTCTTCCTGATCGTGCGTGACGAAGATGAAAGTGATGCCGACCTCGCGCTGCAAGGCCTTGAGTTCGACCTGCATCTGGCGGCGCAGGTTGGCGTCGAGCGCGGAGAGCGGTTCGTCGAGCAGTAACACGCGCGGCCGATTTACCAAAGCCCGCGCAAGTGCAATTCGTTGTTGCTGACCGCCGCTGATTTTCGACGGCTTCGATTTGGCGTAGGCCGACATTTGTACTTTCGCAAGCGCTTCGTTCACGCGCGACTGGATTTCGGACGCGGGACGTTTGGCGATGCGCAAACCGTAGGCGACGTTATCCTCGACTGTCATGTGCGGAAAGAGCGCGTAACTTTGAAAGACAGTGTTCACGCGGCGCCGGTAAGGAGGCTGCGTGTCCAAGCGTTCGCCGGCCATCCAGACTGCGCCAGAAGTGGCCTGCTCAAATCCGGCGAGAATGCGCAGCAGGGTGGTTTTGCCGGAGCCGCTTTCACCGAGGATCGTGAGAAATTCGCCTTCGGCAATTTGGAGCGTGATGTCGCGCAGTACGATGTTCTTACCGAAATGCTTGGCAACGGAGCGAAGGGAGAGAAGCGCGGCGCTGTCCAATGGCAGTTTCTCGGTGGCTGCGGGTTCGGTTGTGGTCGCCATTGCTTGCCTTGCTGCGCTTTTTCGCGGGCGAGGGCCCCTTCGACTTCGCTCAGGCAGGTCCGCGCACACCGGTTACTGCGCTGCTTTTACTTCGTTCCAGATCTCGTTGTACTTGGCTCGGCGCGGGACATTTTGCCAGAAATAGAGCCGCTTCTGGTAATTGTCCACGTCGTCGAGGTGCAAGTTCTTCACTTCTTCTGCCGTCATGAACTGCGCGGCATGAGGATTCGCGGGCGTGTAACCTGTCACATCGGTGACTTTCTTCTGCGTCTGCGCCTGGATCATGAATTCGAGAAATTTGTAGGCTAGATCTTTATTCTCGCTACCAGCCGTGATCATCAGGTGATCGATCCAGCCCGTTGTATTTTCTTTCGGAATCGTCTCGCCGACTGGGAAATTGCTCTTGCGTAGCTGGTTGGTCATGAGCGGCCAGCCCATCGCGATCACAACCTCATGATTCTGAAACAGGTTTGTTAGTTCGCCGCCAGTCGACCACATTTTGCGTATGTTGGGCTTCAACTCGATCAGCTTTTTCTCTACCGCATTCAATTCATCATCGCTCAGGTTATAGAGATGTCCCGGATCAGGCTTGTCGTAGCCCAGTACCTGCGCCGCCATGTAAACAGTCGACAGATCGTCCCACACAGAAATCTTTCCTTTCAGCTTCGGGTCCCACATCACGTTCCAGCTATCGGGCGCCTGCGGGAACGCGGTAGTGTCGTAGATCATGGGATCCGGTCCCCACATGAAGGGCACGCCGTAAACGTCGCCTTTTACGCGGACCAGCGGCAGTGAGGTCAATTGTGGTGAAAGCTGGTTATAGGCGGGCAGTTTGCCCAAGTCGAGAGGCGCAGCCAGACCCGAGTTCGCAATCATTGTGGCCACGTCGCTTGAAGGAGAGATGATGTCGTAGGTGCCGGCGCTGCCGCCGCGCAGTTTGGCGACCAGTTCATCGCTCGATCCCATGTAGGATGCCGAGACCTTGCAATGGTTCTGCTCTTCGAAGGCCTTGACGTACGAAGGATCGGCGTAGCCTTCCCACACAAGCAGGTTCAGGGTGGGCGCTTTCCTGGCACACGATCCGCAGAAAAGAATCAGGAGAGCGGCGAGCAACAGTGTTACCGAGTTACGCGAGGTCATTAGGTATTTCTCTCTCTATCCGATTTCTCCGGCCGAAGCGCCTCCAATCTGGCGTCCTCGGTCGTCGTCTCTGCCGTGCGCTTTTCAATCAGAACGTCGGAGGCGTGTTCACCCACAGCAGCCAGGTTTCACTTAATCCAGGGTTCTTCCAGCGATGCGGCGTGGCGCTTTCGAAATAAAAGCTGTCGCCGCGTTTCAAATGGTACTCCTCGTCGGCAAGGGCAATCTTCAGTTCTCCGCGCAGGACGAACAGGAATTCCTCCCCTTCGTGCGCATACGATTCGCCGCTGCCGGCGCGAGGCTTGATGCGGAACAGGTGCGGTTCCATGACAGTGTTGCCACCGGCAAGCAATTCCATACGCACGCCGGGACCAGCTTCGAGCACTTTGCGTTGGGAGGGACGCACCAATCGGGAATTCGATTTGGCGCGATCGAAAAAATCAAGGATGTTAGTGCGGTAGTAGCGTGCTAGCCTGCGGAGTGTCCCGACTGATGCGGTCATTTGCGAGCGCTCAAGCGCGCTGAGGAATCCGACCGAGATTCCGGCCGCGGAAGCGACTTGCGCCAGACTGAGCCCGCGCTTGGTGCGCAACTGGCGGAGGCGCGAACCGAGAGTGCTGGTGGCGTGACTGGCAGGAGCCTTGATCGCGCCTTCACGCTTGAGCATCTCGACGATTGCGGGCGTGTTCATGCCGCGCACTTTACGGAGGTAGCGCGCTTTTTTCAGCAGGCGGACGTCGTCGTTAGTGTAGAGGCGATAGCGGCTTCGGCTGCGCTGCGGGCGCGTGAGGCCGAGGCTCTCCCATCCGCGGATAGCCGAGGGAGAAACGCCCACCAGGCGGGCCACGTCGCCGATTTTCAGATAAACTTGTCCGTCGCTCGACATCGGTTCCAGATATGCCTGCTGGTCGCGCTGGAGTTACACTTTTCCGCTTGGTCTTTTTCGCTTGACAGAGGGCAGAGGAATCTCTAACCTTGCGCGATTATAGCAAGGTTCGCAATTCGTACAAGGTCGAAAATCAATTTTGAAAAGTGGATCTACAACCGCCGCGAGGATCTGGAGGACTTGCTCATGCCGTCGTCGAAACCTTCCTGGCTGACCCGCTGGCTCGCTGTCGTGAGCCTTTGCCTGGTCTGTTCTCCGTTCGTGCTTGCCCAAGGTACCGGGGGGCGCATTCTCGGCCGCGTCGCCGATCCCACGGGAGCGGTGCTGGCGGACGTAAGAGTGACCGCTACGAATGAGGCGACGGGAGTTAGTCGCGAGACCGCGACCAATGCCAGCGGCGACTATGGTTTTCCCGAACTCCCCATCGGCACCTACACCCTCTCGTTCGACTTGGCGGGATTCAAGACGAACGTCCGCAAAGGGATTACCGTCGAATTGAACCAGGTCATCACCTTCAACTCCACGTTGCAGATCGGCCAGACCAAGGAAGTGGTGGAAGTGACCTCGGAAGCTCCGCTCGTCGACACGACCAGCACGCAGTTGGGCGCGATCGTGAATAACAAGTCGGTGAACGAACTGCCGTTGAACACCCGGGACACGTACCAGTTCTTGCAATTGCAGCCGGGCGTGCAATCGCAATTGGGCTCAAGCGGCAGTACTTTTTACGGCAGCGATGACCCAGGTTCGGTTTCCGTCAATGGTGGACGTGGCCGCGCCAACAACTTCAGTGTGAACGGCGGCGATGCCAATGACACCTTCGTTAACGGAGCCGCGGTGCAACCTACGCCAGACGCAATCGATGAGTTCCGAGTTATCACCAATACGTTCGATGCCGAATACGGGCGCAATTCTGGCGCTGTGGTGAACGTTGTCACCAAGTCCGGGACCAACCAGTTTCACGGCGACATATACGAATACTTCCGCAACAAGGTTCTCAATGCCACCGGCTTTTTCGATACTACCAAAGCGCAGTTCAACCAGAACCAGTTCGGGGGCACGATCGGTGGTCCGATAAAAAAGGATCGTACATTCTTTTTTGGATCCTATGAAGGCCGGAGAATCCGTGAGGGTACGGCCAGTCCGTTGGTGCAGTTGCCGACACCAGACGAGATTGCCGGCATCTTTGGAACTCCGTTTCCCTTGCTCCGCTCGGATGGAGTCACTCCGAACCAGCTTAACGACCAGTTCACGGCCGATGCGCTGAACGGGAGACCGGGATGTACGTCCGCGATTCAGGGAGAGGGTGGTGCGACACCAGCCTCGGGTGTTTTGTGGAATTCCATTTTTCCCAACGGCGTGATTCCGACGCAATGCATGGACCCGGTCGCGCTCAACCTGCTGCAATATTTGCCACCCGCCAATATTCCGGGGAGTTTCTATCAAGGCGTACCGACTCAATCAACCGACGCCGACCAGTTTACCTTCCGCTTCGATCACAGAATCAACGATCGCCAGAACCTCAGCGTCTACTATTATTTCAACGATGAAAGGGATCTGAATCCCTTCTATAACTTTCAAGCGGCGGGGGCGAATGTTCCGGGTTACGGGACTTATGTGAAACAACGCTTTCAGCAATGGAATCCCAGTCACACCTGGACGATCAGCAACTCACTCGTCAATGAGTTCCGAGTCACTTATCTTCGTGAAGGTGAGTTGACCTTCCAGCACCCGCAGAACACGGGTGCGGTCACGAATTTTTGCACGGGAGCAGCGAGCGCCTACTGTTTCAACGGTGTATCTGATTCGAATGTCGGCGCGAGCTCAATCCAGGGACAACTCGGAACAAATCCTCAGTACGGTATCACGACCGGCTTGCCCTCCAACCGCACCGGATTACCCTTTGTCGACGTCTCCGGTGGCTTCAACATCGGCAACGGCTGGGAGGGCGAACTGCCGCAGGTGGGAAACTCCTTTCAGTTCACGGACAATCTGAGCTGGATCAAGGGCAATCACACGCTGAAGTTTGGCGTCGATGTTCAGCGCAACCGCTTCGATCAGACCTTGTATTACAACGTCAGCGGGAACTTTACCTTTGACAGTACCGGCAATAATGCCATCAGTTCGACGGATAATTATCCGGGATACTTCCTCGGATTGGTCGATACCTACTCGCAAGGCTCTGCGCAGCGGGAGAACATTCGCAACACGGGCCTGTACTTGTTTGCGCAGGATAGCTGGAAGATAAAGAGCAATCTGACTTTCAATTATGGACTGCGCTGGGAACTCGATACTCCGTTGACCGACGCGCTTGGCCATGTCCAGACCTTCCGCCCGGGCCAGACCAGCACGATTTATCCCTGCACCAATACTCCGCTCGCGTATTGCCCGACAGGCCTTGTGGTTCCGGGCGATCCGGGTGTGCCTGCTGGCTTGACTTCGACTTACTACAAGGCGTTTGCGCCACGCGTCGGCCTCGCCTATAGCCCCAACTTCAATAACGGCTTTCTGGGAAAGGTATTCGGCAGCAACGGAAAGACGAGTATCCGTACCGGTTGGGGACTTTTCTACAACCCGATGGAGCAACTCGTGCTCGAACAGTTCGGCGCCGAGCCGCCCTTCGGGAGCAGTCCGAGCTTTTACAGTACTTTCTTCAACACTCCATTTATCAGCCAGTCGGGCAACGTTGCTCCTAACGGCTTCACTGGCATCCTTACTCCCCCGAAGGGCCAGGATCCGGGCTGGTCAAACTTCTCTCCCATTCTGATGTACGGGGACTTCCAGCCTCACCTGCGGACACAGTACACGGCACAGTACAACTTCAGCATCCAGCGGGAGATTGCGAAGGACCTACTGTGGCAGATCAATTACGTGGGCTCGCAGGGACACCGCTTACTTGCGTCGCATGATATCAACGCTGGCAATCCCGCGACCTGCCTCGACATCATGGCCATCGCGAACGCAAACCCTGCCAACGTCACCGACGGCTTTGGGGACCAGGTTTCATGCGGTCCCACATTGGAAGACAATCCCTACAGCGTGGTCGTGCCCAGCGGTTTCCTGGGTCAGAAGGGCTCAGGATTCGATTTACCCAACGGCCAAGTCGTGGCCGGTGCCGGGCAGACTTTGACTTTCGTAGGGTTGCGCCCGTATTCCTCGCCCAATTGCAATGCAGCGACGGGTGCCAATTGCCCAGCCAACGGTACTCCGATTTTTACTAACATCTTCGCGGAGGATACGATCGCCGCCTCCGCGTATAACTCGCTGCAAACCATGTTGGAGAAGCGCTTTTCCCACGGCCTGCAGTTCCAGGCCGCCTACACTTGGAGTAAGTCACTTGACTGGGCTTCGTCATTCGAGGAAACTCTTAATCCGTTTGATTACAAGAAGAGCCGCGCTCTCTCACTCTTCAATTCCGCCCAGCGTTTCGTGGTCAACTACGTATGGAACATCCCCGTACCGAAGTACAGTGGTGTTGCCGGTCGGGCTTTTGACGACTGGCAGTTGTCCGGTATTACACAGTTCCAGAGCGGCTTCCCAATCCGGGTGCAAACCCAGGACGATGCCGAGTTGATCGGCAGTCTCTTCTTCTTTGGAACCGCAGCTCCGCAAATGACCGGGACTGTACCGCAAAAGCAAAACCCGAAAGTTTTGCAGACAATTAGCGGCGTCCCGGGATACTACTACCTCACCCCCGGACAATTTGCCGACCCGCAGCTTGGTACCTTCTCGACTACTCCGCGGTCCATTTGCTGCGGCCCCGGCGAGAACGAGTGGGACATCACCTTAACGAAGAAGGTGTTGATCACGGAGGCTAAGTACTTCGAGTTCCGAACCGACATCTTTAATCTGTTCAATAAGACGCAGTTTGTGAATCCGGACGGCAATTTTTCGGATTCGACATTCGGCCAGGTACAAGAGGCTCGCCAGCCGCGTCTAGTACAATTTGCATTGAAGTTCTTTTTCTAGGCTGCAACCTTTGTCTGAAACCGGGCGGCCAACACCCGTTCGGCCCAATCTAATGGCCTATCCTCCACCCCGACGGCCAAAACCAGGCCGCCGGGGACCCCGGATCCAGGCCTGAGCAATTTTGGAGATCACGATGTACCCCGCACTGCAAAAAGAGCTCGAAACCTTCGAGCGCCGTACACCGAAGTCCGCCGAAGCGCATAAGAAAAACCTGAAACGCCTGCCTCTGGGTGTGGCCAGCAATTACCGCGCCTATGACCCATATCCGATCTTCGTGTCGGAAGGTTTTGGCGGCAGGTTCCGCGATCTCGATGGCAATGAATATATCGACCACAATCTATGTTTCGGCGCGGTCATGGCTGGACACTCGCATCCTGCCGTGGTTAAGGCCGTAGAAGGACGCCTGCGCAAGGGCGCTGCCTACGGCATGCCGCACAACATGGAGTGGGAACTGGCGGAAGAGATCTGCACCCGCTTCCCGATCGAGATGTGCCGCTTCGGCAATAGCGGCACCGAAGCCACCATGCACAGCATTCGCCTCGCGCGCGCCGCGACCGGACGCGACAAGATCATCAAGTTCGAGGGCGGCTATCACGGCCTGCACGATGCCGCGCTGGTCAGCGTGAAGCCGCATCCGCCTGCCGACGATTTCGGCGACATCAAGAATCCGAAGCCGGTTTCCGGCGGCAAGGGCGTGCCCCAGGCGAGTATCGACAACGTAAAGATCGCGACCTTTAACGATCTGGAGACGGTCGAGCGGCGCTTTCGCGAGAATCCCAACGAGATTGCGGCCATCATTCTCGAGCCCATCATGATGAATGTTGGCCTCTGCATGCCGCAGAAGGGATTCCTCGAGGGCTTGCGCGAACTCTGCGACAAACATGGCGCGCTGCTGATCTTCGATGAGGTCAAGACGGGCGCGAAGCTGTGCTGGGGCGGCGCTTCGGAATATTTCGGCGTCATGCCTGACATTATCTGCCTGGCGAAATCGATTGGCGGTGGTTTCCCGCTGGCCGCTTTCGGCGCGCATAAGCGGGTGATGCAACTTATCTCCGACCATAAGGTATTTCACGGCGGCACTTACAATACCAATCCGATTTCGATGGCGGCGGGATTGGCGATCTTCCGCGAAGTGCTGACGCGCGCGAACTATGCGCATACCGACAAACTCAGCCAGAAACTGACCGATGGCTACCGGAAGATTGTTGCCAAGTCCGGACTGCAGGCCTACATCGCCAGCGCAGGCGTGAATGGCGCGCTGATGCTCTATCCAGCGGAGATCAAGAACTATCGCGACTGGCTGGCGATCGATGTTGACCTCTGGCGGCACTACTGGTTCGGGATGGTGAACCGCGGCGTCATGCCGCAACCGTACTGGTGGGACGAGCAGTGGACGATCTCGGTGCAACACACGGAGGCCGATATCGACCAGCATCTCGCGGCCTTCGCCGATATTGCCGATGCGCTGGCTGCGGCGCAGCACGAACGCATGGGAGCGGTCGCAACCCATTAGCAAGTGTAGGGGCGGACACTCTTGTCCGCTCCGCCACAAATTACCTGGGGACAGCCGCCCCCGGCTGTCCATCCGGGCAGGAGCCCGGCAGCCATTGTCGAATAGGAGAGATATTGTCCGCCCACGACGACAACCAGCCGCACCTCAAGCGCGTCCTCGGACGCTTTGACCTGATATTGCTGTTTGTCGTCGCCGTTTTCAACCTGAACGTCGTCCCAAGCATCGCGGCGAATGGCGGCGTAACCGTCTGGCTCTGGATCATCTCGCTTCTCCTTTTTTTCTGGCCGCAAGGAATCGCGGTGATTGAACTCGCTCATCGCTACCCGGGTGAAGGCGGCGTCTATCTGTGGGCGAAGGAGGTCTTCGGTGACTTCCACGGCTTCATGTCCGGCTGGTGTTACTGGACCAATAACATGCTGTACGTGCCGACGGTGATGCTCTACTTTGTCGGTGTGTCGGTATTCGCGATGGGCCCAGGGCACGCCCAGTTAGCGGACGATAAAACCTTCGCCATGGTCGCGTCAGTGGCGCTGCTCGCGTTTCTCACCTGGCTGAACATCCTCGGCCTGGGCGTGGGCAAGTGGCTTAACAATCTCGGGGCGATTGGAACCTTTGTCGCCGCGGCGGTGCTGATTGGATTGGGCGTTACGATTTGGAGCCGCTTCGGTACTCCCATCTCGTCGGCGGACTTCCGCATTCCCGCCGATCCGCGCTTCGTTCTGAATTCGTTCGGAGTGATCTGCTTCGGCCTGGTGGGATTGGAACTCGCGTCCGTGATGGGCGATGAAATTCGCGATCCGCAGAAAACGCTGCCGGGAGCGGTCGTTTGGGGAGGCATTATTTCCGGCGCACTCTATATTGGAGTCACGCTGACTCTGTTGCTGGCCATCAGCAGAAACGAGATCAACGTGCTGCAAGGCATCGTGCAGGCGGTCAGCCACATGTCGGCGAGAGTGGGCGTGGCATGGATCATCACTCCATTTGCAGTCATGCTCAGCCTTTCGATTGCGGGCATCGGGTCGGCCTGGATGGGAGGGTCGGCACGCATTCCATTTGTCGCGGGGCTCGATTCCTATATGCCGTCATGGCTGGGCAAGATCCACCCGAAATATGCAACGCCGTATGCGGCGCTGATCGTGCAGGGCGTCATCTCCCTGGTTCTGATCGTGATCACCTTCACCGCTTCCGGGGGTGTGCAGGAGGCCTTTCAGAAAATGCTGTCCGCTGCCGTCGTCCTGCAGTTGATTCCGTTCTTGTACGTTTTCGGCGCATTGTTGAAATTCGGATTTCGATCCAGTCTGCAAGAGGGACGATATGGGAGAGGGACGTTGTTGTTTGCCGGAGGCGCCGGATTCGTGACCACCGCGCTCGGCATCATTCTGGCATTCTCTCCTGCCAAGCAGATCACTTCCCTGTGGAAGTACGAAGCAGGGATGTTTGGGATCACACTAGGTTTTCTCGCGTTGGGCACGTTTTTCTTTTTCGGATACCGGCGGCTGAAACCGGCAGGGCAGGTTAAGGTTGAGACTGCGGTCCCGTGAGTCTGTCGCGCACGAATCGAAGGATCGGGACCGAGCAATGCTAGATATCGCAGGAGGTTCTTATGCCTACTGGAGTACAGACCGAAGTCAAAACCTACCAGATGTATGTCAATGGCGAATGGGTCGCGAGTAAGTCGAGTAAGATGTTCCCCGTTTACGATCCATCCACCGAAGAGATAATTGCGCAGGTTCCCGACGCCGACGCCGACGACGTAAATCGCGCCGTTGCCGCCGCCAAGGCCGCATTCGAGGAAGGCCCGTGGTCGAGTTCGACCGCCCAGGAACGCGGGCGCGTGTTATTTCGGCTGGCGGAAAAAGTTCGCCAGAACGTGGCGATGCTCGCTGAACTTGAGTGCCGCAACACGGGCAAACCGATCGTGGAAGCCGAGTTCGATATCAACGACGTCGCGACTTGTTTCGAATACTACGGCGGACTCGCGACTAAAGTGGTCGGCTATGTGAATCCCGTTCCCGACAATGCCATGAGCCTTTCGCTCAAAGAGCCGGTCGGCGTCGCCGGACAGATCATTCCGTGGAATTACCCCCTGCTGATGGCCGCGTGGAAGCTGGCGCCTGCGCTCGCTGCGGGTTGCACATGTATTTTGAAGCCTGCTGAGCAAACCCCGCTCACCGCCCTTGAACTCGCTAAGTGGTTCGATGAAGTCGGCCTTCCGAAGGGCGTCGTCAATGTGATCACAGGATTCGGCGAGACTTGCGGGTCGCCGCTCGTGAAGCATCCGGACGTGAATAAGATTGCTTTCACCGGGTCGGCCGCAGTCGGCAAGATCATCGTGAAAGAAGCGGCGGACACGGTAAAGCGCGTCACTCTCGAACTTGGAGGCAAGTCGCCCAACATCTTCTTTGCCGATGCAGATTTTGAAGCCGCTATTGACGGTGCTCTGTTTGGCGTATTCATCAATCAAGGCGAGGTTTGCTCGGCGGGCAGCCGCATCCTGGTGCAGAAATCGATCTACAAAAAATTCGTCGAAGCCATGGCCGAAAAGGCAAAAAACATCAGGATCGGACCACCTCTCGAACGCGAAACGAAAATGGGCGCGCTGGTATCAAAAGAACAGTACGACCGCGTGCTTTCCTATCTCGATATCGGGAAAAAAGAAGCGAAGGTCGCGTCGGGTGGCGGCCGCGCAGAGAAGTTTGCCAAGGGCTATTACGTGCAGCCGACCATCTTCTACGACGTGGATAACACTGCCCGCATCGCGCGCGAGGAAATTTTTGGTCCGGTCGCCGCCGTGATTCCGTTTGATGACGAGAAAAACGCGCTGAAGATCGCCAACGATTCCCCGTATGGCCTCGCGGCCGCCGTCTGGACGCGCGATATTTTCAAAGCCATCCGTACCGTGAAGGCGCTGCGCGCCGGCATCGTGTGGGTCAACCACATGCAGCCAACCTATGTCGAAGCGCCTTGGGGAGGCTACAAGCAATCGGGCTTCGGCCGCGAACTCGGCCCCTGGGGCATTGAAGAATATCTTGAGACCAAGCAGGTCTACATCAATCTGAACGAAGCGTCAATTGGATGGTACTGAAACAGTTCTCAGTTCTCAGCGAACAAAATCACTCGCGAGAGCCGATCTGGGAAACTGAAGAGCCAAGAGCTAAGAGCTAAGAGCTGAGACCCATGTCTAGCATTCAACTTCGCACCACCATTCCCGGACCGCGCTCGCAGGCGCTTATGAATCGCCGCGATGCGGCGGTCGTGCGGGCCGCTTATCACGCCACCCCAGTGTTTGTCGCGAAGGCGGAAGGTGCTGTGATCGAGGACGTGGACGGCAACCGGCTGATCGATTTCGCCGGTGGCATTGGCTGTCTCAACGCTGGGCATCGCGCTCCCGCCGTCGTTGATGCTGTGCGCCGTCAGCTTGACCAGTTCCTGCACACCAGCTTCAACGTGCTGCCTTATGAAAGTTACGTCGCGGTTTGCGAGAAGCTGAATGCCATCGTGCCGGTGAAGGGTCCGAAGAAAACGTTGCTTGTGAACACTGGCGCCGAAGCGACGGAAAATGCAGTCAAGATCGCGCGCGCCTACACGCGCCGTCCTGCGATCATCGCCTTTGAAGACGCGTTCCACGGGCGCACCTATATGGCGATGGCGATGACGAGCAAGACGCATCCGTACAAAGCCGGCTTCGAGCCTTTCCCGGCCGAGGTTTATCGGATTCCATACGCGTATTGCTATCGCTGCGCGTATTCGTTGCAGTATCCGTCGTGCGGAGTTTTTTGCGCGAAGCATATCGAAGACACATTCAAGCGCGTGGTTGCCGCCGAGACTGTGGCAGCAGTGATTGTAGAGCCGATCCTTGGGGAGGGCGGATTTGTCACTCCCCCGCCAGAGTTTTTCCCGACGCTCACGGAGATTTGCCGGAAGCACGGCATTTTGGTGATTGCCGATGAGGTCCAAACCGGCTTTGCGCGCACGGGCGCAATGTTTGCCTGCGAGCGGCTGGGGCTCGATCCGGATCTGGTGACGATGGCAAAGTCGCTGACCGGTGGTCTGCCCATGGCAGCGGTCACGGGACGAGCCGACATCATGGATGTTTCCGCTCCTGGCCAGTTGGGTGGAACGTTTGGCGGCAATCCGGCGGCTTGTGCTGCGGCGCTGGCTGTACTCGCGACCATCGACAAAGAGAATCTTTGTGCGCGTGCCAATGTGCTGGGCGAGCGCTTCCGCAAGCGGGCAACCAAATGGCAGTCGCAGTGGGAACTGGTTGGTGAGCTTCGCGGACTGGGAGCGATGCAGGCGCTTGAACTGGTGCGCTCGAAAGCAACACGCGAGCCAGCCGATGAGGAGACCAGGCAGGTATCGCAATACTGTTACGAGCATGGGCTGGTGATACTGACTGCTGGTTCCTACAGTAACGTGATCCGGCTGCTGATGCCGCTGGTCGTCACCGACGCGCAGATGGATGAGGCTATGGACGTGCTCGAAGAGGCCCTGGCGCATGTTGTCCAAAGGAAGTCTCCGCTGACGACGCAGACAGTTTAGATTAGTTGGAATGAACATTCTCACCACAGAGTCACAGAGACACAGAGAAATCGAGAATCAAGAGCGAGGAATGGATGACCACCGCGACCGCGACACCTACGATGACTGGCCAGGAGATTGTTGACTTAACCAAGAAGCACACTCTGTTTGAGTGGTCGGCACAATCGAAGGTTGATCCTATCCCTGTCGCTCGCGCCAAGGGCATTTATTTCTGGACGCCGGAAGGGAAGCGCTTCATCGACTTCAACAGCCAGCTCATGTCGGTCAACATCGGACACGGCGACGAGCGGGTGATCCAGGCGATTGCCGAGCAGGCGCAAACTCTGGCTTATGCCAATCCGTTCATGGCCACTGAAGTCCGGGCGCGGCTTGGCCAGAAGCTTGCCCAGATTACGCCGGGCGACATCGACACCTTCTTCTTTACCAATGGCGGCGCAGACGCCAACGAAAACGCCATTAAGCTCGCCCGCTTCTTCACGGGACGCCACAAGATCATCGCGCGCTATCGTTCGTACCATGGCGCGACTGCCGGAGCGATCGCGCTGACCGGCGATCCGCGGCGCTGGGCTGTAGAACCGGGAATGCCTGGAGTGGTGCACGTGCTTGATCCTTATCATGGCATCGAGCGCGGATGGGAATCGGCGGAATCGTCTCTTGCAGCGATTGAAGAGACGATGCAACTCGAAGGTCCGCACACGATTGCGGCGTTTATTCTCGAGCCCGTTACTGGTACCAATGGCATTCTTGTTCCTCCGGATGGATATCTGGAAGGTGTGCGCAAACTCTGCGACAAGTACGCCATTCTGATGATTGCCGATGAAGTGATGTCCGGTTTTGGACGCACTGGCGAATGGTTTGCCGTCGATCACTGGAAAGTTGTTCCCGACTTGATCTGCCTGGCGAAAGGGCTTACTTCGAGTTATGTTCCGCTGGGAGCGGTTGGAATGCGGCAGCACATTGCCCGGCACTTTGACAACAAAGTGTTCTATGGCGGTCTGACTTATAACTCGCATCCCATGGGATGTGCGACCGCGCTCGCCACGATTCGCGTGTACGAAGATGACCACCTGATCGAAAACGCGCGGAAGATGGGCGCGGTCATGAAAAGTCTCGGTGCGGAGTTGCAGAAGAAACATCGCTCGGTGGGCGCGGTGCGCTCGATTGGATTGTTCGGCATTGTTGAGCTCGTGCGCAGCCAGGAGACGCGGCAGCCGATGGCTCCATTCAATGGCACGTCCGACGAAATGGCCGCGCTTGGCAAATTCTTCCGCGAAAACGGACTCTACACCTTTGTGCGCTGGAACACCTTCTTTACGAATCCTCCGCTCTGCATCAACGAACAGCAAATGCGCGAGGCGTTCGCGATCATCGATAAGGGGCTGGAGATTACCGATAAGGCTGTGGTGGACTAGCCGGTCGCTTTTGTTGTACGTTTTTGGGTCTCAGTCGTCAGTTCTCGGTTCCGAGCATTCGAACCTCGGACCTCGGTTTTCGCGGTGCGCTGGGTCTGGTGCACGCGCGCGACGGACCCCACCGAACGGATCAGCCCGCAAATTAACACCTAGGCAGGACACACCCCCGGCAATCGAACCTTGCCCAAAGTCAGGGAACCGGCGACGTGCGTGATCCGTATCCTTCCGCTATGAGAGCTCACCTGTTGTCTTGTTGCGGAGGTTATGTAGCTTTCTTTGCCATCCTTTCAGTCGCAGCACCAGCACAGAATCCAGCGCCGCAGCAATCCGCAGCACGAGGGAGGGCGACGGCGGCCGATCACAACGATGCAGCCTGTCGAAGGTTCGACCAGACACTTTCATTCTTGAGGGAGCGCAACGCGAGGCAGTATTCGATTGACCCCGCAAAGGGTGTCGACGAGGCGAGCTACGTTTCCATTGGAGGGATCGAGCAGTGGGTTACGATTCGCGGTGAAGATCGTAGCAACCCTGTCCTCTTGTTCTTGCATGGAGGGCCGGGCGATGTGACGAATCCCTGGTCGTTTGCGATGTTTGCTCCATGGCAGGAACATTTTACGGTGGTGCAGTGGGACCAGCGTGGTGCAGGA